>JBOHDW010000066.1:0-3777 GCA_050700795.1 Nocardioidaceae bacterium
GGTCGACGCCGTCGAACCGGCGACCCGTGGTTTCGTCGCTGCTCATCGCCCCACGGTAGCCACCGTCCGGGACGTTCCGACTCCACCACCTGAGTACGACGGCAGGAGCCCGCGCCCTACAGTGAGCGGATGAGCGACAAGGACGAGCAGGCGGCGACCGAGACCAGCAAGCCGACCGAGCCGACCGAGACCACCAAACCGGCCGAGCCGACCGACGATCTGGTCAGCACAGAGCACACCTTGAAGGTGGGCAGGCAGACCCTGCGCTACACCGCGACCACCGGTCGGGTGGTGCTGCGCGAGGAGGTCTACGAGGACGGCAAGTTCGTCGGCAACCGTGCCAAGGCGGAGATGTCGGTGACCTCCTACGTCCTGGGAGGTGAGTCCGGGACCGACCCACAACGGCCGGTCACCTTCGCGTTCAACGGTGGTCCCGGATCGTCCAGTGTCTGGCTGCACCTCGGCGTGCTGGGGCCCCGGCGGGTGGTGATGGGAGACGTCGGCACGCTCGCGCCGCCGCCGTACGGTCTTGTCGAGAACGCCCAGTCGTTGTTGGCGGTGAGCGACCTGGTCTTCATCGACCCGGTCTCGACGGGGTACTCGCGCGTCGTCGAAGGCGCCAAGCCGGAGCCGTTCCACGGCTACACCGGCGACATCGAGTCCGTCGGGGAGCTGATCCGGCTCTGGACATCGCGCAACAAGCGCTGGATGTCTCCCAAGTTCGTGATCGGCGAGTCGTACGGGACGCTCCGGGGCGCCGCGCTCGTGCACCACCTCCAGGAGCGGCACGGGCTCTACCCCAACGGGTTGATGCTGATCTCGTCGGTGCTCGACACCGGCACGATCGACTTCGAGAACCAGCGCAACGACCGCGCGCACGCGCTCTACCTCCCGTTCTACGCCGCCGTCGCGCACTACCACGGCAAGCACGGTCGTCGTTCCTTGAAGTCAGTGCTCGCCGACGCCGAGGAGTACGCCGCCCGCGACTACCCCTGGGTGCTCTCGCGCGGCAACCGGCTGACCGCCAAGGAGCGCGCCAAGGCGGTCGCCACGGTGGCCAGGCTGACCGGCCTCTCCCCGGACTACGTCGACCGGGCGGAGCTGCGCATCGAGCACATGCGCTTCTTCACCGAGCTGTTGCGCGACCAACGCCTCAGCGTCGGCCGGCTGGACGCCCGGTTCACCGCTCCCGCGGCGAGCGGGATCGCCGAGAGCATGGACGCCGACCCGTCGCACGACGCGATCAGTGGGCCCTACGCCGCGGCCTTCAACCAGTACGTGCGGTCTGAGCTCGAGTACGAGAACGACCTGCCCTATGAGCAGATCTCACGGCGCGTGCATCCCTGGTCCTACAAGGAGTTCGAGGGCAGGCCGGTCGACGTGACGCCGCTGCTCGAGCGGGCGATGCGGCAGAACCCGCACCTCCGCGTCCACGTCGCCTACGGTTTCTACGACGGCGCGACACCGTACTTCGCGGCCCAGGACGTGGTGGCGCACCTGCAGCTCCCCGAAGAGCTGCGGGCCAACATCGAGCACCACTACTACCCGGCCGGTCACATGATGTACGTCCACGAGCCGTCCCGCGTGCAGCAGAGCAAGGACCTCGCCGCGTTCGTCGCCCGCGCCTCGGACTGACGAGGCGTCGGCGGGCGGTCCGACGGTCAGAGGTGCCGGCGGGACTGGACGACCCGGAACCGGCTCGCCACATAGGCGCCGTCGGTGTACGACGCGTTCGCGGCCGGGTTGGCTCCGGTGCCGTGGAAGTCGCTGAAGGCGGCCGACTGGTTGACGAAGACGCCGCCCAGCAGGTTCTCCGACAGGGCCACCCCGGCGTCCAGAGCGGCGTCGCGCATCGACGCGACGACCTCGGGTGAGGTGCTGTAGACGGCCGCCGTCATCGCGCCGTGCTCGTGCACGGTACGACGGAACAGCTCGATCGACTCCTCGCTGCTCGCCGTCGCGATGAGGTAGGCGACCGGTCCGAAGCACTCGGACCCATAGACGTCAGCGTCGTCCGCGGTGAGCCCGATCAACGTGGGAGTGCGGACCACGGCGGCGGGGTACGACGGGTGGGTGACCGACCGGGACTCGACGAGGACCTTCCCTTTCGAGCCGGCGGAGTCGAGCCGGGCCAGGACGCCGTCGTTGACCACCCCGCCGAGCAGCTCGACCGCGCGAGCGTCGTCCCCGAGCAGCTTGCCGAACGCGGCGTCGATGCCGTCCGCGACTTCGTCGACCGACTTCACGCCTTCGTCGGTCGAGATCCCGGAGGCGGGAAGGAAGACGTTCTGCGGGGCGGTGCACATCTGGCCGGTGTAGAGCGCGAACGAGAAGGCCAGGTTGAGGCACATCTGCGCGAACGAGTCGGTCGAGTCGACGACGACCGTGTTGACCCCGGCCTTCTCGGTGAAGACCGTCGCCTGGCGGGCGTTCTGCTCCAGCCACTCGCCGAACGCGTTCCCGCCGGTGAAGTCGATCAGCTTGACCTCTGGCCGGATCGCGAGCACCTTCGCGATCCCGTCGGCCGGGTCCTCGGCGGCGAGGGTGACCAGGTTGGCGTCGTACCCCGCCTCGACGAGCACCTCCCGGGCCACCTGGACGGTGATGGCGAGCGGGAGCACCGCGCCCGGGTGCGGCTTGACGATCACCGGGTTGCCGCAGACCACTGACGCGAAGAACCCCGGCCACGAGTTCCAGGTCGGGAACGTGTTGCAGCCGATCACCAGCGCGAGCCCGCGCGGCACCGGCGTGAACGTCTTCTCCATCCGCAACGGCTCGCCACGGGTCGGCTTCTCCCAGACGGCGGTAGTGGGCGTGCGGGTCATCTCGGCGTACGCGTAGGCGATCGCCTCCAGGGCCCGGTCGAGCGCGTGTGCGCCGCCGGCCTGGAACGCCATCACGAACGCCTGCCCGGTGGTGTGCTGCACCGCGTTGGCCAGCTCGAAGATCCGCGCGTGCAGCCGGGCGAGCACCTCCAGGCCGACCCCGACCCGAGCCTCGACACCGGCGTCCCGGAACTGCCTGAGCCCGGCCCCGGCCGCGTCCACGAGCGCCCCGACGCCCTCGGCAGCCACCCGCGGGTAGGCCACGTCCAGCGCGAAGCCGTACGGCGACTTCTCGGTGTCGACCGTGCCCACGGCGCCCGGGGTGGTGAGCGGGAAGGTGGTGCCGGCGTACGCCTCGAAGGCCGCCTTGCCCTCGGCGGCCGCCGTCTCGCCGTACCCGCGCGGGGACGGCGACTCGTTGAACGCCGAGAAGTACTCCCGCGTCCCGATCGCCCTCAGCGCGTCACGGAGGGTGCCCTCGTGGGCGGCGAACATCTCGGCGGCGGTCGACATCGCGATCTCCTTGTGACAGCTGGGTGCGGGACCGCCTTCAGTCTGTCACGGGCACGGAGGGCGCCTGGTCGGAGACCCACAGCGCCAGCAGACCGCGGAAGTGCGCCAGGAACCTCTCGCGCTCGTGCTCGGGATACGTGGAGCTCACCGTGTCCACCAGGATCGCGTCGAACTCCCGGCCGGTGAACCAGTCGCGGACGCGCTCGTCGAAGCCGGCCAGGTGCGCCTCGCACCAGGCGTGGTAGCGCGCGGTCTCGAAGTGCTCGTCGGCGAGCGCGAGGTAGCCGGTCAGCTTCTCGTCGTACGACAGCGACTCGTCGTCGGCGATCTCGAAGTAGCGCCCGGTCTGCAGGTCGACCCGGGTCTTGCGACCGCTGACCAGGCAGTACGCCGACCACTTGACCAACGCGCTGATCGCCCACGGGAAGTAGTAGTGCAG
>JBOHDW010000067.1:0-2662 GCA_050700795.1 Nocardioidaceae bacterium
CGCGGTGATCGTCTCCAACCACGGCGGGCGACAGCTCGACCACGCTCCGGTTCCGCTGGAGGTGCTGCCGGACGTGGTCGACGCCGTCGGCGACCGGGCCGAGGTCTATGTGGACGGCGGAATCCTCTCGGGAAGCGACATCGTGGCCGCGGTGGCCCTCGGCGCTCGAGCCGCCCTGGTCGGGCGCGCCTACCTCTACGGGCTGATGGCCGGCGGTGAGCGTGGCGTCCAGCGGGCCGCCGACATCCTGCGTTCCGAGGTGGTGAGCACTCTCGCGCTGCTCGGGGTCACCGCCGTCTCGGAGCTGCGCCGTGACCATGTACGGCTCCGCACGAGCTGAGGTAGTTTCCGGCGAGGGAGGTGCGATGGACGTCATCGAGTACACGCCCACCCGCGAGCAGTACGTCTACACCTTCGGTGGCGCGGCGCCCGCGATGCGGGTCAAGCCGGGTACGGCGCTGCGCCTCTGGTCTGACGACGCGTTCGGCGGCGTGCTCCGCAGCGTCGACGACCTGTCCAGCGAGCTGGTCGACCTGCGGTTCGTCAACGCGCAGACCGGGCCGTTCCACGTCGAGGGGGCCGAACCGGGCGACACCCTCGTGTTGCACCTCGTGGCGCTGGAGCCGGCCCGTGACTGGGGAGCCTCCGCCGCCATCCCGTTCTTCGGGGGGATGACGAGCACCGACCGCGTCGTCACCCTCCAGGACCCGCTGCCCGACACCACCTGGATCTACCAGCTCGACCGCGACCGCAACACGGTCGGCTTCTCGGCGCGACACAGTGACCGTCGCATCGAGCTCCCGCTCGAGCCGATGCTCGGCACCGTGGGAGTGGCGCCGGCCGGCGGCGAGGTGCGCTCGTCACTGGTTCCCGACCGCTTCGGCGGCAACATGGACACCCCGCAGATGCGCGCCGGCTCGACGGTCTACCTCGGTGTCAACGTGGAGGGGGCGCTGTTCTCCATCGGCGACGGTCACTACCGCCAGGGCGAGGGAGAGGCCTGCGGCACCGCCGTCGAGGGCGCGATGACCAGCACCCTCATCGTCGAGCTGATCAAGGGTTCGGCCCCCGGCTGGCCGCGGATCGAGGACGACACGCACTGGATGACCGTGGGATCCAGCCGCCCGATGGAGGACTCGTGGCGCATCGGGAACGCCGAGCTGGTCCATTGGGTCGGTGAGCTCTGCGACCTGCACCCGATGGACGCCTACCAGCTCTGCTCCCAGATCGCGCAGGTGCCGGTCGCCAATGTCGTCGACGCCAACTACAGCGTGGTCGTCAAGGCGCCCAAGGTGCTGCTTCCGGACGCGGTCGCCTTCGAGGGCATCCACGCCGATCTCAGGGCGCGGGCCCGCTCGCTCGGTGGGGGCTGACCCCGCCGTACAACGCTCCAGGAAGAAGCCCGACAAGGGCTCGAGAAAGGCCGGACCATGGACCTCCAGCTCAGCGGCAAGCGCGTTCTCGTCACCGGTGGCACCCGGGGAATTGGACGCGCCATCGTCGAGGCGTTCGTCGACGAGGCCGCGGTCGTCCGGTTCTGCGCCAGGAACCGGGCCGAGGTGGCCGCCACCCAGGCCGCCCTGAGGGAGCGCGGCAGCGTCGCCGGGACCGTCGTCGACGTCGGCGACGCAGACGCGCTGGCCGGCTGGGTCACCCGGTCTGCCGAGGCTTTCGGCGGCCTCGACGTGGTGGTCGCCAATGTGAGCGCCCTGGCGATCCCCGACACGGAGGAGAACTGGCAGAGCAGTCTCAACGTGGACCTCATGCACACGGTCCGCCTGGTCCGGGCGGCGATGCCCCATCTCGAGCGCAGCGATGCGGCGTCGATCGTCGCGATCTCCAGTGTGTCCGGGCGGGAGTCGGACTTCGCCTCGGGGCCGTACGGCGTCGCGAAGACCGCGATCGTCGGCTACATCCACGGGCTCGCCCTGCACCTGGCCGAGAAGGGGATCCGCGCGAACACGGTCTCTCCGGGCAACACCTACTTCGAGGGCGGTGTCTGGGCGAGCATCGAGGCCGGCGATCCGGCTCTGTTCGAGACGGCGGTGGGGCTGAACCCGACGGGCCACATGGGCGCCCCCGCCGACGTCGCAGCCCCCGTGGTCTTCCTCGCCAGCCCCAGGGCGGCGCGGGTCAGCGGCACCAACCTCGTGGTCGACGGGGCACTGACCCGCGGCATCCAGCTGTAGGAGCGCTCATGAACCCCCTGATCCGGATCGTCGAGCTGGTCGAGAGCAGTCGGGCGGCCGAACGGCTGGCCGACGCGATGGCGGACCTGCTGCCGCCCATCGGTGACGAGTCGCCGCTCCGCAAGGCCCCTCTGGGCCATGCCACCCACCCGGTGCTGACCGACCTGCCCCTCGGCTGCTGGACCTCCGCGATGCTGCTCGACCTCCTCGGCGGCGCCGGCAGCCGGCGGGCGGCCACCCTGCTCGTGGCCCTGGGGGTGGCCTCGGCGGTCCCCACCGCGCTGACCGGGTACGCCGACTGGGGAACCCTCGAGGGAACCGAGCGCCGGGTCGGCGCGGTGCACGCCCTGGTCAACGTCGCGGGACTCGCCCTCTTCACGGGGTCACTGGTCGACCGGCTCATCCGCCGCGAGCGGGAGGGGCGCCGCCTCGCCCTCGTGGGCGGCGTGGCCGTTGCCGCCGCCGGGCACCTG
>JBOHDW010000068.1:0-5268 GCA_050700795.1 Nocardioidaceae bacterium
GCGTTGCGTTCAAGCCGGGTCGACGGTCCAGGTGTCGCCGCCGGCCAGCAGGCCGGCGAGCGCCTCTCGCGGCTCGGTGGTCGCCTGCTTGGCGGTCCGGAGCTGCTCGCGCGCGAGGTCGTCGTACGTCGGGTGCTCGACCCTTCGGAAGATCCCGATCGGGGCTCGTTGCAGGATGCCGCTGTCGGTGAGACGAGACAGGGCGAAGGCGGTGGTCGGGTCCTCGAGGTGCTCGTCGTGGACGAGAAGGTCGCCCTCATCGACGTCGGCGACATCCACGATGCGTACCCCACCGGTCTCACGATCGCGGGCCACCCCCTTGGTGCCGCGACCCTCCTCGTCGAGTGCACCGAAGCGGATCTGTTCGCCATGCACGAGCGGGATGACAGCATCCGACCGGGTGTCGTTGTTCTTCATGACCTCGAACGCGTCGTCGTTGAAGATCGGGCAGTTCTGGTAGATCTCCACGAGGGCGGTGCCCCGGTGCTGGGCCGCGGCCGTGAGGACGGCGGTGAGGTGCTTGCGGTCGGAGTCCACGGTGCGGGCGACGAAGGTCCCTTCGGCGCCGAGCGCCAGCGAGACCGGGTTGAACGGGTTGTCGAGCGACCCCATGGGGGTCGACTTGGTCACCTTGCCCGGCTCCGAGGTCGGGGAGTACTGCCCCTTCGTCAGCCCGTAGATCCGGTTGTTGAACAGCAGGATCTTCAGGTTGACGTTGCGGCGCAACGCGTGGATCAGGTGGTTGCCACCGATCGACAGTGCGTCACCATCGCCGGTGACCACCCAGACCGAGAGATCGGCGCGCGACGTGGCGAGCCCGGTGGCGATCGCGGGGGCGCGCCCGTGGATCGAGTGCATCCCGTAGGTGTTCAGGTAGTAGGGGAACCGTGACGAGCAGCCGATGCCGGAGATGAACACGATGTTCTCGCGTTTGAGGCCGAGCTCCGGAAGGAACCCCTGAACCGCCGAGAGTACGGCGTAGTCCCCGCACCCCGGACACCAGCGGACCTCCTGGTCGGAGGTGTACTCCTTCCGGTTCTGCGGCTGGTCCTTGGTCGGTACGCCGTGCAGCCCCGGGAACGGCAGGCCGGCCGGGCTCATCGCAGCGCCTCCTCGTGCTCGACGGTGCTGGTGATCAACTGGGTGATGGCGTCGGCCAGCTCGGCGGCGCGCAACGGCAACCCGCGCACCTGGTTGTAGCCCACCACGTCGACGAGGTAGCGAGCCCGCACCAGCATGGACAGCTGGCCGAGGTTCATCTCGGGCACCAGCACGGCGTCGTACCGGGCCAACACCTCGCCGAGGTCGGAGGGGAACGGGTTGAGGTGCCGCAGGTGCGCCTGCGCCACGGCGTGCCCGGCGTCGCGGACCTGGCGGCAGGCCGCGCCGATGGGGCCGTACGTCGAGCCCCACCCGAGCACCAGCACGCGCGCCGGACCGCCGTCCACGTCGGAGGGGTCGTCGACCTCGAGTGGGGGGATGTCTCGCGCGATGGCGGCCACCTTGGCGGCACGGGTGCGGACCATCAGGTCATGATTCGCGGGGTCGTAGGAGATGTTGCCGCTGCCGTCGGCCTTCTCCAGCCCGCCGACGCGGTGCTCGAGCCCGGGGGTGCCCGGGACGGCCCACGGACGCGCCAGCGTCTGCTCGTCGCGCAGGTAGGGCCAGAACTCCCCGTCGTGGTTCGGCTCGGTGGCGAACCTCGGGTCGATGGTCGGCAGATGTGCCACGTCGGGGATCTGCCAGGGCTCCGAGCCGTTGGCGAGGTAGCCGTCGGAAAGGAGCACCACCGGCGTCCGGTAGGTGACCGCGATCCGAACGGCCTCGAGGGCGGACTCGAAGCAGTCCGCGGGGGAGCGCGGCGCGACGATCGGCACCGGTGCCTCACCGTTGCGGCCGAACATCACCTGGAGCAGATCCGCCTGCTCGGTCTTGGTCGGCAGGCCGGTGGACGGACCGCCGCGCTGGACGTCGACAACGAGCAGCGGCAGCTCGAGCATCACGCCCAACCCGATCGTCTCCGACTTGAGCGCGATCCCGGGACCGGAGGTCGTGGTGATCCCCAGCGAGCCGCCGAACGCGGCTCCGAGGGCGGCCCCGATCCCGGCGATCTCGTCCTCGGCCTGGAACGTGGTGACGCCGAACCGCTTGTGCTTGCTCAGCTCGTGCAGGATGTCGGAGGCCGGGGTGATCGGGTAGGACCCGAGGAAGAGGGGCAGGCCGGACTGGGCGGCGCCGGCGATCAGCCCGTAGGCGAGCGCTAGGTTGCCGGTGATGTTGCGGTAGGTCCCTGCGGACATCGGTGCCGGCTTGACCTCGTAACGAACGGCGAATCCCTCGGTGGTCTCCCCGAAGTTCCACCCGGCCTTGAAGGCGGCGATGTTGGCGTCGCGAATCTGCGGCGCTCGCGCGAAGCGGCGCTCCAGGAACGCGAGGGTCGACTCGGTGGGGCGTCCGTAGAGCCACGACAGCATGCCCAGGGCGAACATGTTCTTCGCCCGCGACGCGTCCTTGCGGCTCAGCCCGAACTCCTTGACCGCCTCGATGGTCATGTCGGTCAGGTCGAGGGCGTGTACGGCGTACTCGGCCAGCGCGTCGGTCTCCAGGGGGCTCGCGTCGTACCCGGCCTTGGTGAGGTTGCGCGCGGTGAAGTCGTGGGAGTCGACGATCACGGTCGCGCCCTTCGGCAGGTCGCCGATGTTCGCCTTGAGAGCGGCCGGGTTCATCGCCACGAGTACGTCGGGTGCATCGCCGGGTGTGAGGATGTCGGGGTCGGCGAAGTGCACCTGGAACGACGAGACCCCAGGGAGGGTGCCCTGCGGAGCACGGATCTCCGCGGGGAAGTTGGGCAGCGTCGACAGGTCGTTGCCGAAGGTCGCGGTCTCCTGGGTGAACCGATCACCGGTGAGCTGCATGCCGTCGCCGGAGTCACCGGCGAAACGGATGATCACGCGATCGAGCTGCTTGACCTGTTTGGTCACGCTGACCCCTCTGTGGAGAACTACGGCCCTTCTCATGCTACGACCGCGCAGGGTACGCCGCGCGCGGTGTCTCGAACTGTGCGCGCATGTTGTGGCGCCGATCACACGCCCGAGGACGCGCCGAGGCTGGATGACCAGCTTGCCTATTAAGACAAGTAAGTTACTCTCTATTGTGTTGTTGAGACGACCGCCTCACCAGAGGCAGTGACCAGAAGGGCACCCGACAGATGCGAACCATCCTCAACGGCCGCCGGACGACCGTCCTCGCCACGACCGCGGTGGTTGGGCTGCTGACCCTGACCGCCTGTGGCGGGAACGCCAACGGCAGCACCTCTGACACCAAGAAGGTCAACGTCGTCGGCTTCTCGACCCTGCAGACCGCCAACGCCAAGCTCTTCGCCGACTTCCAGAAGACGCCCGCAGGCAAGGGCGTCTCCTTCGTCACGTCGTACGGCGCCTCGGGTGACCAGTCGCGCGCGGTGGCGGCCGGCCTCAAGGCGGATGAGGTGCACCTCTCGCTCGAGCCCGACGTGACCAGCCTGATGGACGACGGGATCGTGGCGAAGAACTGGAAGGACGGACCGAACAAGGGCGTGCTGACCCAGTCCGTCGTGGTCATCGTGGTCCGCAAGGGCAACCCGCTGCACATCACCGGGTGGGACGACCTGACCAGGCCCGGGGTCAAGGTCGTCACCCCCAACCCCGGTTCGTCGGGTTCGGCGAAGTGGAACATCCTGGCCGCCTATGGCCACGTGATAGCCGGCGGCGGAACCCCCGCCCAGGCGGCGAGCTACCTGACCGGCCTCTTCAACAACGTGGTCTCGCTGCCCGGTTCGGGGCACGACGCAACGACCGCGTTCGAGAGCGGCACCGGCAATGTGCTGCTGTCCTACGAGGACGAGGCGATCGAGGCTCGTCAGGCCGGTGCCGACTTCGACTACATCGTGCCGGCGCAGTCGTTGCTGATCCAGAACACGGGCACGTTGACAAGGACCGCGTCCCCAACCGCGAAGGCCTTCTACACCTTCCAGCTGAGCAAGCAGGGCCAGACCGACTATGCCGAGGAGGGGTTCCGGCCCCTTGACCCGAGTATCCACGTGCCCGTCCCGGGCGCGAACGACCCGAACAACCCGTTCCCGGCGCCCAAGACGTTGCTGACCATCGACGGTGACTTCGGCGGCTGGGCGGCGGCGAACGCGAGGTTCTTCGACGAGAACAACGGCATCGTCACCAAGATCATGGCCGCGACCGGAAGGTCCTGACCCGGTGGCAACCCTCGACTCCACCGTGTTGGGCCGACCGGCGCGTGCGCGTCGTTCGGCTCGTACCGGTGCCTTGTCCGGCCCCTCCTCGCTCGGACTCGGCGTCGCGTTGCTGTGGTTCAGCCTGTTGGTGCTGATCCCGTTGGCAGCGGTCGTGGCGACCGCCGGCGAGGGCGGCTGGTCGACGTTCCGGGCCGCGCTCAGCAACGGCCAGACCTTCAACGCGATCCGGCTCACCGTGGAACAGGCAGTGCTCGTCACAGCCGTCAACGTGGTGATGGGTACGACGATCGCCTGGGTGCTGGTCCGCGACCGGTTTCCCTGCAAGGCGGTGCTCGATGTGGTCATCGACGTACCCTTCGCGTTGCCCACGATCGTCGCGGGGCTGGTGCTGCTCGCCCTCTACGGTCCACGCAGCCCGATCGGCGTGAACATCGCCAACACGCGGTACGCCGTCTTCCTCGCCCTGGCGTTCGTGACGCTGCCGTTCGTCGTACGGGCGGTGCAGCCGGTCCTCGAGGAGCTGGACAAGGACGTCGAGGACGCGGCCGCGTCGTTGGGCGCGGGCCGGATGGCCACGCTGAGACGGGTGATCCTGCCGAGCCTGGCCCCGGCCATCGGTGCGGGCGCCGCACTCTCCTTCGCACGCGGCATCGGCGAGTACGGCTCGCTGGTGCTGCTCTCGGGCAACCTGCCCAACCACACAGAGGTCGCCTCGGTGCGGGTGCTGACCTACATCGAGAGCGGTGACAAAGCGTCCGCGGCGGCGATCGCCACGATCATGCTGCTCGTCTCGTTCGCGGTGATCGTGTCCCTGGACCTGATCCAGAGGAGGGTGGCTCGACGTGGCTGAGCGCAACGGTGCGGCCGCCTCGCGATGGGTGCCGCGCCTCGTGGTGATCGGGTACGTCGGCCTGCTCGTCGTGTGGCCGGTGGGACTGATCGCGAGGAGCACGTTCGACGACGGGTTGGCCGGCCCGCTCGCGGCCCTCTCGGATCCGATCGTCACGCACGCCCTGCAGATG
>JBOHDW010000069.1:0-4730 GCA_050700795.1 Nocardioidaceae bacterium
GTTCTCGATCGTGCTTGCCGACGCTGGCCACGAGGAGGTCGCAATGTGGGCCCGGCGCGAGGAGCTGTGCGCGTCGATCAACGAGAAGCGCGAGAACTCCGACTACGTGCCGGGTGTCGAGCTGCCCGACGTGGTGACCGCGACGCACAACGCGGCCTCGGCAGCCCGAGGCGCGCAGATCGTCGTGTTCGCGCTCCCGTCGCAGACCCTGCGCGCCAACCTCAGCGACTGGGCCGACCTGCTCCCCAGGGACGCGATGTTGGTGTCGCTGATGAAGGGCGTCGAGCTGGGGAGCCTGAAACGGATGAGCGAGGTCATCCAGGAGGTCACCGGCGCCGACGCCGACCGCATCGGTGTGGTGAGCGGCCCCAATCTCGCCCAGGAGATCGCCCGGCGTGAGCCCGCTGCGAGCGTGGTCGCGTGCGCCGACGAGGTCAATGCCGCGCGGTTGCGGAGGTTGGTGCACACCCCGACGTTCCGGCCGTACTCCAGCACCGATGTGATCGGCTGCGAGCTCGGTGGGGCCTACAAGAACGTGATCGCGCTGGCCGTCGGGATGGCCCACGGCCTCGGGTTCGGCGACAACACCACTGCCTCCGTGATCACACGCGGCCTCGCCGAGACCGCGCGCCTGGCGACCGCGCTGGGTGCCCACGCGATGACGTTGATGGGGCTCGCAGGGCTCGGCGACCTGGTCGCGACGTGCTCGTCTCCTTTGTCGCGCAACCGGACGTTCGGCGAGAAGCTCGGCCAGGGACTGAGCACCGACGAGATCCTGGCGTCGTCGCGACAGGTCGCCGAGGGTGTCAAGACCTGCTCGTCGCTGCTCGACCTCGCGAACCGGGCGGGTGTGGACGCGCCGATCGTGGAGCACGTGCACGCCGTCGTCGAGGGCGAGATGAGCGCCGGGGAGATGCTGATGAGCCTGATCTCCAGGGAGACCCGGCACGAGCGGGACTAGCACCCGTTTCAAGGCCGGGATCCATCCGCATGCCTTATGCCTTTATGGGCTGTGGATCAGGTCAGCCCGTCCAGGGCACCGGCGAGGTCGTCCCACAGGTCGTCCACGTCCTCGATGCCGACCGACATCCGGATCAGGCCGTCGGGGATGGTGGCCGGCTCGGAACGCCAGCGCCGTCGCCGCTCGAACGTCGACTCGACCCCACCCAGGCTGGTGGCGTGCACCCACAACGA
The DNA here is from genome assembly GCA_050700795.1 of Nocardioidaceae bacterium. Lineage (GTDB taxonomy): Bacteria > Actinomycetota > Actinomycetes > Propionibacteriales > Nocardioidaceae > JBOHDW01. The sequence continues at coordinate 1,195 of JBOHDW010000069.1, forward strand.
GGTGGAGTGGGTGAGCAGATCCGCGGGGACCGCGCCGCCGGCCAGCACGATCGACACGATCCCGCCGAATCCTGGGTAGCGGACCTCGGAGAGCTCGGGTCGTTCCCCGAGCCGCCGTACGATCTCGCGGGCGTTCTCCTCGGCGCGGTCAAGCCGCACGGGCAGGGTACGCAACCCGCGCAGCGCCAGCCACGCCTCGAACGCCCCGGGGATCGCCCCGGTCAGGTCCCGCCGCTCCTTGAGTACGCCGTGCAGCTGCGGTGAGCCCGTCACAACGGCCCCCATGAGTACGTCGCTGTGCCCGGCGATGTACTTCGTCGCCGAGTGCACCACGATGTCGGCCCCCAGGGCGAGTGGGCGCTGGCGAAGGGGAGTGGCGAAGGTGTTGTCGACCACGATCGTGGCCTGCGCCTCGTGCGCCGCCGCGATCACCACGGGCAGGTCGATGGTCTCCAGGGCCGGGTTCGTCGGCGACTCGACCCAGACCAACGCGGCGTCGGCGCAGGCCGAGACCAGCGCGGCATCGTCGGTGACGTCCACGAGCACGGCCCTCACCCGGCCGCGTGCCTCGAGATCGGCCAGCTGCATCACGGTCCCGTTGTAGGAGTGCCGCGGCGCGACCACGGTCTCCCCGTGACCCACGAGTGTGAGGATCGCGTCGACGGCGGCCAGACCGCTGGCGAACGCCAGACAGTTGCCGCCTTCGAGCTCGCCGAGCGCGCTCTCGAACGCCGTCCACGTCGGGTTCGCGTAGCGGCCGTACTCGAGGTCGCCTCCCGCGACGTACGTCGATGCGGCCGTGATCGGCTCGTTGAGAGGGCGGTCCACCTCGTGCGGAGGGCGTCCGGCGGTGACCGCGACGGTGGCTGGACGCAGGGCTGACGACATGGCGTCAGCCTAGGAGGTCGGCCCGCCGCGCCCCGGTAGGGTCGGGGCCACCATGAGCGAACCGGAGACTCGCAAGCCCCGGGTGGCCGTCGTCTTCGGCGGGCGGTCCAGCGAACACGCGATCTCCTGCGCCACGGCCGGGAGTGTCCTGCAGGCGATCGACCAGGACCGGTACGACGTGGTGCCGATCGGCATCAGCCACGACGGCCGCTGGGTCCTCGAGTCCGGCGACCCGGCGCGCCTCGCGATCACCTCCTCCGACCGGCTGCCCGAGGTGGACCCGGCGCGGGCCGCGGTCGCGATCGCGCGCGTCGCGGACGGCAGCGAGCTGGTCGTCCAGGAGCCGCACGCCGTGCCGCGAACCATCGGTGAGGTGGATGTGGTCTTCCCGCTGCTGCACGGCCCGTGGGGCGAGGACGGCACCATCCAGGGGCTGCTCGAGATGGCCGGCGTGCGTTACGTCGGGGCCGGCGTACTCGCCTCCGCCGTCGGCATGGACAAGCAGTACATGAAGCTGGTGTTCCAGGCCCAGGGACTCCCGGTGCTGCCGTACGCCGTCCTGACCACCCGTGCCTGGAAGCGGGACAAGGTGGCCTGCCGTGAAACGGTGGACGCCCTCGGCTACCCCGTCTTCGTCAAGCCCTGTCGCGGAGGCTCGTCGATCGGGATCAGCAAGGTGCACGACCCCGGCGAGCTGGACCGCGCGGTGGAGGAGGCGCAACGCTACGACCCCAAGGTGATTGTCGAGGCCGCCGCTGAAGGGGCCCGGGAGGTCGAGTGCGGCGTACTCCAAGGGTTCGGCACCGACCCTCCGGACGCGAGCGAGGTGGCCGAGATCCGGGTCGCCGGTGGCCACGAGTTCTACGACTTCGCCGCGAAGTACCTTCCCGAGGAGCACACCGAGCTCGACGTCCCGGCCGAGCTTCCCGATCGGGTCAGCGGGACCGTTCGACGGCTGGCCGTCGAGGCGTTCGAGGCGGTGTCGTGCGAGGGGCTGGCGCGGGTGGACTTCTTCGTCCGGCCCGACGAACGCGTCGTGGTCAACGAGATCAACACCATGCCGGGCTTCACGCCGTCCTCGATGTTTCCCCGCATGTGGGCGGCCTCCGGACTCGACTACCCGGCGCTCGTCGACCGGCTCATCCAGCTCGCCCTGCAACGAGACACCGGGCTCCGCTGACGACGTTGGGGCGAGGAGAGCGTCAGACGCAGGGCCTGACGTCGGGGATCGCGCGCTTGACCGCCGGGGCCAGGTCGGCCATGGTCGCGGCCGGTGGGAAGTACTGCTCGGGGATCGTGACCGTGACGAACTCCTTGCGACCGATCGTGGTCATGTCGATCTCCCCGGCCTGACCGCTCGACTGGCGGACCGGGATGAACCAGCCCACGCCGTTGACCACCGTGCACGAGGCGAACCTGTCCAGCCCTCGCGGCTTCGCGACACCGCAGGTCAACACGATCGCCGGGTCGCCCCAGGCTGCGCCGTACGCCCCCTCGGGCTGCACCCGCCGCCGCTTCTGGTCGTCGATGTGGCCGGGCAGGGCGGCGACCAGGGCGCGGCAGTCGTGCGCCTTGCCGGTGGGCAGGTGCGGGGAGTCGATCGTGACGATATGGGAGCAGCCGCCGAGCAGGATGACCAGGAGCAACGAAGCCCCGGCGCCCGCGTTGCGCAGAACGGGGCGCCGGGTCACGAAGCAGGAGTGCGGGTCAGATGTGCACGACCGGGCAGGTCAGGGTTCGGGTGATGCCGTCGATGTTCTGCACCCGCGCCACGACGAGTTTGCCCAGTTCGTCGACGTTGCGGGCCTCGGCGCGCACGATCACGTCGTAGGGTCCGGTGACGTCCTCGGCAAGCGTCACGCCCTTGACCTCGGCGATCGCTGCGGCCACCTCCGCGGCCTTGCCGACGTCGGTCTGGATGAGGATGTAGGCCTGGACCACCATGCTGCCTCCCGTGCGGTAGGGGGGATACCGGTGCAGTCAACCTACCGTGCGCCCCTCCGGGTCGGAACTCCGCGTCATGATCGGCTTGAATGGCGGACGTGACCGGACAACAGCTGAGCGACCTCGGCGAGTTCGCCCTCGCCCGGGCGATCGCCGAGAGGTTCGCCCAGGGCGAGCAGGTGGCCCTCGGTCCTGGCGACGATGCGGCGGAGGTGCTCTTCCCCGGCGGTCGGGTGCTCGTCTCGACCGACCTGCACCTGGACGGCCGGCACTTCAGGCGCGACTGGATGAGCGCGCAGGACATCGGGCACAAGGTTGCCGCGGCGAACCTCTCGGACATCAACGCGATGGGTGGAACGGCGACCGCGCTGACCGTGGGTCTCGGGGCGCCGCCCGACCTCGAGGTGTCCTGGGTCCTCGAGCTCGCCTCCGGGATCGCGGAGGAGGCCGGCCTGGTGGGCGCCAGCGTGGTCGGCGGCGACCTCACCGCGGCCGACACGGTGGTGATCGCTGTGACCGTGCTCGGCTCCGCGGCGCGACCGGTGCTTCGCTCGGGTGCGCGGCCCGGCGACGTGCTCGCGCTGGCCGGCCGGCAGGGGTGGGCGGCAGCGGGCCTCGCCGTACTCGCTCGGGGGTTCCGGTCGCCGCGTGCGGTCGTGGACGCCTACAAGCGCCCGGCGCCGCCGTACGCCGAAGGGCCGGTC
>JBOHDW010000070.1:0-3627 GCA_050700795.1 Nocardioidaceae bacterium
CTACCAGGACTACACCTTGTCCTTCCCGGTCACGGGAAATTTCACCTACTACTGCCTGGTGCACGGGGCGATGATGCAGGGGACCGTCCACGTCGCGCCTGCCGGAACGGCGTACCCCTACACCCAGCGGCAGTACGACGCCCAGGCTGCCGCCGAGGCTCGTGCGATCCGCAACGACGGCAACCGGCTTCGCGCCAAGGCCCTCGCCGAGGCGAGCAACCACCACGTGTTGATGGGAGCCGACGACGGCAGCGCGATGGTGATGCGGTTCCTGCGCAAGTCCGTCACCGTGCACGTCGGCGACACGGTGCTGTTCGACAACTCCCAGAACATGGGCCCGCACACTGTCACCTTCGGTGAGGAGCCGCCCGGTCCCGCTCTCAACAATTACCTGCCGGCCGCGGCGTACGGCGGCGGCGACCTCAGCTCGTTCGTGCCGCCGGGACTTACCTTCGCTACATCTGCGCCCTGCACGACGTCCAGGGGATGGTTGGCCGGGTCATCGTCAGGCCGTGACGGCCCAGCCTTCGACTCATCGTCGAAGGTGACCCGGACCCAGTGGCGGTCGGTCGTGTCGAAGACCACCTGCCGGATGCGGTCCGGGTCGAACGCCGAGGTCGGCGGTTGGTCACTCGCGACCGGGATGCCGCGACCGTCCGGAAAATGCAAAAGCACAGGTCGAAGGCGCTGTTCGGGTGGTGGCAGGTGCAGGATTCGAACCTGCGTAGGCGTACGCCGACGGATTTACAGTCCGTTTCCATTGGCCACTCGGACAACCTGCCATGCTGGCCGAACTCGCACCCGGCGCAGCGAGACGAAAGAATACAGGCCAGCGCAGATCGCGTCTAAATCGCCCAGGAGGACCCGCCGTGGCCGACTCGTCGTTCGACATCGTGAGCAAGATCGACCAGCAGGAGGTCGACAACGCGGTCAACCAGACCCAGCGGGAGATCACGCAGCGCTACGACTTCAAGGGCACCGGGGCGACGATCGAGCGCTCCGGCAAGGAGCTCATCGAGATCAGCGCGAACGCCGACGACCGGGCCCGCGCCGTACTCGACGTTCTCAAGGACAAGCTGATCAAGCGGAACCAGTCCCTGAAGATCCTCGACGCCGGCGAGCCTCGTCAGTCGGGCCGGGAGTCGAAGATCTCGGTCGCCCTCAAGGAGGGCATCAACCAGGAGCAGGCCAAGAAGATCGGGAAGCTGATCCGCGACGACGGGCCGAAGGGCGTGAAGGTCCAGGTGCAGGGCGAGGAGCTGCGTGTCACGAGCAAGAAGCGCGACGACCTGCAAGCCGTCATCGCGTTGGTCAAGGGGCAGGAGTACGACTTCGCGGTGCAGTTCATCAACTACCGCTGATCTGAGCTGTTGGACGTGAATGGCGTCCGGCGCGACGTCGAAGGAGCGCAGTTGCTGGCTTGTGACGCCCGATCGCTCCTTGGGCGTGTCACACAGCCGCAAGTGCGCGATTGTGACGCCGGTGCGGCTGGCGGCGAGCCCCACCGGCCAGGTCACCGCCGAGGTCAGCGGAGGAGGGGGTCGAGCAGGACGCCGGGGAGCACCGAGAAGAAGAGTCCTGCGGTCAGGCACATCCCGATCGCCACCGCGACCCCGTTCGGCACGTTGTACGCCGAGGCGCCCGGCTCGGCCGGTGGCGCGAACAGCACGACCAGCCACCGCATGTAGTACACGAGCCCGATGGCGACGTTGGCAACCATCACCACCGCCAGCCAGGTCGCCGGCCCGGCCACGGAGTCGAAGACCACCACCTTGGCGAGCAGCCCGACGATTCCTGGCGGGAGACCGGCCAGCGCCACCAGGCAGAACGCGAGGGTCCAGCCGGCGCCGGGCTCCTCGCGGACGAGTCCGCGGTAGTCGTCGAGAGACTGGCCCGGGTAGCGCGAGCCGACCACCGTCGCCACCGCGAACGCACCGAGGTTGAGGAAGGCGTAGATCGCCAGGTACGCCATCGAGGGGCCGAGCGCCCGGTCCGCCCTCGTGGCCGCGGCGAACGGCACCAGGATGTAACCGGCCTGCGCGACCGAGGACCACGCCAACAGTCGTACGGCGTGCCGCTGCCACAGCGCGAGCGTGTTCCCGACCGTCATCGTCAAGGCCGCCAGCACCGCGACGATCGGCGCCCAGACGTCGGCGAACGCCGGCAGCGCATAGGTGAGCACCAGCATCAGGCCGACGAAGCCGGCCGCCTTCGACACCACCGAGAGGTACGCCGCGATGGCGACCGGCGAACCGACGTACACGTCCGGCACCCACATGTGGAACGGCACCGCCGCCACCTTGAACGCGAGCCCCACGATCGTGAGCAGGGTCCCGGCGACCGCGACCGGCCGGGCCACGACCCCCACGGCGAGAGCGGTGTGGATGTCGGAGAAGAAGACCGACCCGGTCACGCCGTACACCAGGGAGATGCCCATCAGCATCACCGCGGTCGAGATCACCGACACGAGGAAGAACTTCAGCGACGCCTCTGCCGCCCGGGGATCGTCACGCCGCAGCCCGGCCATCGCGAACGCCGGCAGCGAGACGACCTCCAGCGCCACGACCAGGGTCACCAGGTCGCGGGCACCGGCGAGGGTGAGGGCACCGGCCACCGAGCAGAGCAGCAGGAAGTTCCACTCCCCCATCGGCGTCCGCATCTCCGCCACCGACGCCGTCCCGAGCAGGGCGACCACGACGCCGCCGAACAACACGATCCCCCAGAAGACCAGGGTGAACCGGTCCACCACGAACGAGCAGCCCGACGGAGCGCTCAACGGACGGACCACGCAGAACGTCTCCCGGGTCTGCCCCCACAGCCGGGTCGCGGGCCAGACCGCCACCGCCAGGCCGACGACGGTCAGCGCGGTCGGCACCAGCGCGGCGCGCGCAGAGCGGCGGGGCCCCGCGAACGCGTCCACGAGCAGTACGACGATGGCGGTACCCGCCACCACCAGCGGCGCGGCGATGGCCAGCCAGTCGATCGACTGCAGGTGCGGGCCCGTCACTGGATGCCCCAGAAGAACGCGCGCGCCGCGCTGGCAACCGGCGCGAGCAGGAAGCCCGGCGCCACGCCGAGGACAACGGTCAGCGCCAGCAAGGGAGACCACGCGATCCACTCGAAGCCGTCGACGTCCGGGATCGCGTCGATCGGCCCGTTCGCGGGGTCGCCCTGGAGCATCCCGCGCATCAGCTTCAAGAAGTACGCCGTGGTCAGGATCACCCCGAACGCCGCGAGGACGGCGAGCACCTCGTAGGTGACCAGCGGCAGCCCGGAAGCCGGGAACAGCGACGCCCTGATCGCGAGCACCTCACCCCAGAACCCGGCCAGCCCCGGCAACCCGAGCGAGGCGAAGGCGGTGAACGCGAAGAGGCCGGCCAGCCGCGGCACCTTGCGGTAGAGCGCGGACAGCTCGGAGAGCTCTCCCGTGCCGAACCGGTCCTTGATCCCGCCGGCCAGGAAGAACAGCATGCCGGTGATCAGGCCATGGGCGACGCTGCCGAAGACTGCGGCCTGGATGCCCCCGATGGTGACCGTGGCCACGGCGAGCAGGACGAAGCCCATGTGCCCGACGCTCGAGTAGGCGACCAGCCGCTTCAGCTCGGTATGCGCGAAGCAGGCGAGGGC
>JBOHDW010000071.1:0-3040 GCA_050700795.1 Nocardioidaceae bacterium
ACATCGTCCGACCCGACGGAAACCTGCAGGTCGCGTCGGTCGCGGGTGACGAGCACGCCCGGGAGACGCTGCTCGGCACCGTGGACGCGGCCCCGACCTGGGACAAGCTGCTGGACGCCAGCGAGCCATGGGGGCGGCTACGCTTCCTCGACCACCACAACGCCGACGCATTCGCCGACATGTTGACCTGGATCCCGGACCTGGAGATGGTGGACGAGGAGGACGCCTGGCATCCCGACGACGGGCTGTTCGCGCCGCTCATCGGCTCGGACGGTACCCGGGTCGGCATCTTGTCGGTGGACCTCCCTCCCGGTGGCCGACGACCAGACGCCACCATCTGCCGTGCGTTGGAGGGCTTCGCGGTCTCGACCGCCCTGGCCATCGAGCACGCCACCTTACGAGCGCGCGCCGAGGCGTCGGAGAGCCGGCTCCGCGAGCGGGCCAACTACGACTCGCTCACCGGTGTGGGTACCCGCTCTCTGTTCTTCGACCGTCTCGGACATGCGCTCGACACCCGACCCCAGCGGCGTGCCCTGCTCGCGCTGGCCTTCATCGACCTCGACGGATTCAAGCGTGTCAACGACGACTACTCGCACGCTGTTGGTGACCAGATGCTGGTGACAGTGGCAGATCGCCTGCGCTCGGTGGTGCGTCCGAGGGACGCCTTGGTGCGCTGGGGCGGCGACGAGTTCCTGGTCCTCTTCGAGCACCTCGACGACGAGGGCGACGTCGTACCGATCGTGGAGCGGATCCTGCACTCCGTGGCGCAGCCGGCTCCCGAGATCGGTCCAGACGTCGCGGTCTCGGCCAGCATCGGCGTGGCGTTCCAACGACCCCACGAGGAGCTGGACGCCGACGAGCTCGTACGCCGCGCCGACGTCGCGATGTACCAGGCGAAGCGCTCCGGGGGTTGCACGTTCGCGGTCTACCACCCGGCGATCGAGGACCGACGTCGGTAGCCATCTCAACAGGCACTCGCCTCCCCCGGCCGGCTCAGCTGATGAGGCAGAACGGGTGACCGGCCGGATCGACAAAGACCCGGAAACCGCCGTCCTTCGAGGGCTGGTGCTCGCTCCTGCTCGCCCCGAGCGCGAGCACCGACGGCTCGGCTGCGTCGATGTCGTCGACCGAGAAGTCGAGGTGGAACTGCTGCGGGTGCGCGCCTCCCGGCCACGTCGGGGTCACCCAGTCGTCGATGCGCTGGAAGGCGAGCGTCGCCCGCCCGTCTGGGTTGTTCGGCGTGATTCCGCCGCCGGGCGGCTCCAGGGTCGCCCAGTCCCGGTCGGAGCCGTCCTCCAAGGCCCAGCCGAGCAGCTCGGAGTAGAACCGGCCGAGCTCCAGCGCGTCGGGGCAGTCGAGGATGATCAGGTCGAGTACGGGTCGCGGTTGGTTCGGTGTGCTCATGCCGGCGACGATAGCCACCATTGCGGACGACGTACGTCCGGAACGGAAGTGGTCGGCTGTGTGATCAACGTCGGCTCACACCGCTGATCACACGTTGAAGCGGAACGAAAACCGGGTGTTTCGGCTACCTTCGATCATCGTTGGCAACAGCCGGAAAAGGGCCTCTGACCTGGGCAAACGCCGTCCACGAGTCGTTGGCAGCCGTTGGTCAGAAATGAGCTCCGCGTGACTTCTTGCGGACTGTTTGCGGACCGCTGGGCGTCCGGAGGCCCTGAGGTCATTCGTCGCGGACTCACCGACTTGACGTCAGGCTAGTCCGAGCCCCGACCTAGACCTTCGATGTTCGCGGATCTTGCGGACAAGTCGCGGATGCTCTGCCAGACAGCTGCTCGTGGCGCGTCGATCTTGAGTGCGCGGATGTATTCGTCGAGACGTTGCGGGCGATCTCGGAGGTAGGTGACTGCTTTGTTGAGGCTCTCGCCAACCGTCTTGCCGTATGCATCGACCGCCTTGCGCGCGCCGGCCTTCAGGGCGACGGTGTCGGGTTTCATCATGGCCAGGTCGATGAGGTCGCGGCTGAACGTCGACGTGTCTGCCCAGCGGTCGTCATTGGCGAGCAGCTTGGTTGCGACCTGGTCGGTTCGCGTCAGGATTCGTAGGCCGCCGATTTCATCCTCTGGCGAGGGAGTGTCGAGGTCGAGCCGTCCTTCATGGATGATCTCGAACTTGATCGCAATCCCCGCAACGAGCACCGAGGTCCTGATGCCGTAACCGTCAACGGAGGGTGTTCGACCCAGGTCCAGTTCGCGTGTAGCCAGAGCGTCGAGCCCGTGGTCCCTGACCATCTGGCGCAGCGCGCGGTAGGACTGCGGGTCGGAGACCAGGAAGTCAATGTCAACCGATTCGCGGAACTCACCGTTGGCAAGGACGATCGCGGTCCCGCCTCCGAACCAGCAGTCGTGCTCTGCCAGGAGCGGTGCGTCGAGGATCGCCAGCACCTCGGCCACCTGTTGGTGGTGCAGCCGCCTAAACAAGGAGCCTCCCGTTGCTGTAGGTGTCCGCGAGGTGCTGGATGAACGCCTTCTCGTGGTCAGTCAGCGTCTCCTGGTTGAGGTGTCGCCAACCGCGTTCGTAGAGGTTGAGTGCCTCCGTCTCGGTGATGGTGGTGCCCGCGTCGGTCTGCCATGCCAGCGTGCGGAGGCCGGGGTAGTCGCCGACCGTGATCGTCGCGAGTTCTACTGCTGGCGCGTCGAGGATCGGGACGACGAGGTGAAGTCCGAGTGCGGCGGCAACGTTGATGTAGGCGCCGATCGTGACCGAGGGGTTGCCTGCCTCGATCCTGTGCAGGGTGACACGCGACACGCCAGCAGCTTCGGCACAGGCGACTACCGTGACACCGAGGGCCTTTCGGCGTTCGCGCAGCCGGGCGCCTAGGCGTTCGAGGTCCGCCTGTTGCTCGGGGCTCGTGTACGGGCTAGGGGCTGGCATGTTTCTCATTTTAGTCATTCAATCGTTCATGTCAATAATGAGAAACATTTTGGATGACCTCTCGGTCAAACGGGCTGGCCCCAGCGCGACGCCAGCCGTACGTCCAGTGCGTCCCAGGCCAGACCGATCGAGGGGTCCGCCTCCAGCT
>JBOHDW010000072.1:0-3210 GCA_050700795.1 Nocardioidaceae bacterium
GACGTCGCTCGCCCTCATCTCGAGGCGCTGGTCCGCCAGACCGGTGAGTCCTCGTCGATGGCGCAGCTGGACGGAAACGACATCGTCTACGTCGCCCGGGTCTCGGTGCCGAAGATCATCGCGTTGCGGGTCGAGATCGGCACGCGCTTCCCGGCCGTGAAGACCTCACAGGGCAAGGTGCTGCTGGCCAGCCTGCCGGCCGATGAGCTCGACCGGGTGCTCTCGCTCGCGAGCCGCTCCGGGCTGCCCGCGGGGATCGGGCGCTCCCGCGACGAGCTGGTCGCCGAGCTGAACCAGGTGCGCGCCCGGGGCTGGGCGCTTGCCGACGAGGAGCTCGCACCGGGCGTACGTTCGGTCGCCGTACCGGTGCGCGATGGTCAGGGGATGGTGCGTGTCGCCATGAACGTGACCGTGCATGCGGCGGAGACCTCGACGGCCGTGCTGCTCGAGCAGCACCTGCCCGACCTGATGCGTACGGCGGGGGACCTGAGTGCGGACTGGGCGCTGTGGCAGTCGCGTCCGCACACGGAGGTCGAGGTCTCGACGGCTTGAAAGCTGCTGCGAACCCCGTCGACCCGGCTTGAAAGCTGCTGTGTGATCAGTGTCGCCGGCGCAGCAGCAGCGGCGAGCTGACGCTACCGAGCCCGAGTACCTCGGCCGGATGAACTCGCAGACCTCACTCGGTGATGACGGGTTGATGCCCGCCGCGATGGGCGATTTCGGTGCGCTCGCCGGGTCGGCCGGCCTGACAGTCACCTGCGTGGTGACCGGGGCCGGGTTCGCCGTGCTCGTGTCGTGGGCGGCGGCCCGATTGTCGCCGTTCTGAGCTCCCCGCCGGTCGTTCGCGTACGTCGCCGTTCGCGGTGGCGTCGAGCCGGGTTCTGTCCCCAGCACCAAACTCCGACGACTCGTGCACAGATGTTCGATTACGACTAGAAACTGTCTGGGGGGGCTGGTTGGCTGGGGTAATGACGATCCAGCAGCTGCGGCACACGGGGACCCGCTCGCCGGCCCCGGTCTCGGTCTCGGCCCCGGCCCCGGCCCTGGCCGCGGGTGCCGAGTCGGTGGTGTTGGGGTTGGCTGCGGCGGTCGACGCGGTCGCCGGGCTGGGGCTGACCGAGCTGGCCGACGCGCAGGTCGAGCTGGTGTTGGTGGAGGTGACCCGGGTCGAGGCTCGGATCGCCGCGGCCAGGCTGGCGGTGTTGGCCGAGTCGGACCGTCGTGATCTGGCCGAGCAGGCGGCCGCGACCGGCACCGACGCGTGGGCCGCGGCGCTGACCGGGTCGAGCCGGGCGGTGATGGCCGGCGGCCTGTGGCTGGCCCAGCGGCTCCAGGACGACTATCCGGCGACCCGTCGCGGACTGACTGCCGGGGTGATCAACCTCGACCAGGCGACGGTCATCGTGCGCGCCGGAGAACGGCTCCCCGAAGGGCTCACCGCCGAGCAGCGTGCCCTGGCCGAACAGGGACTGGTCGACCAGGCCGCTACCGGGATGGAGCCGCGGCGGCTGCGGATCGCCGCGCGCCGGATGCTGCAGGTGGTCTCGGCGCAGCTCGCCGACACCCATGAAGCCGCCCTGCTGAAGGCCGAGGAGCGCCGAGCCGCGACCGAGACCTGGTTCACCCTCGGCGACAACGGCGACGGCACCTGGGCCGGCCGGTTCGTCATCCCCGAGCTGCACGCCACCATGCTGCGGGCGGCGCTGGAGCACCTGACCTCCCCCCGACGCCTGGGGCGAGACCGGTCGGGACAGCCGGTCGTAGACCACAGCGTCGACACCCACAACGGGCTGAGCCGTTCGGAGATGCTCGGCGCAGGGTTGTGCGAGCTGATCGAGCACCTCCCCACCACCGGCCACGGCCCGGCCGCGGCCACCATCGTCATCCACCTCGACCACCAACACCTGCTCGACCAACTCGGCGCCGCCAACCTCGACACCGGCAGCACCCTTTCCATCGGGGCGGTCCGCCGACTGGCCTGCAACGCCGGGATCCTGCCCGCCGTCTACGGCGGCCCCAGCCTCCCCCTCGACCTGGGCCGACAACGCCGCTTGCACACCAAGGCCCAACGCATCGCCCTGTCCGCGGCCCACGACACCTGCGCCGTCACCGGTTGTGAACGCCCGTTCGCCTGGTGCGAGATCCACCACCCTCACCCCTGGTCCCACGGCGGCACCACCGACCTGGCCAACGCCCTGCCCCTGTGCGGCTACCACCATCGCCGCGCCCACGACGACAACCTGACCCTCCGCATCCTGCCGAGCGGCGAGGCCCGCTTCCACCGACGACGCTGAGCTGCCTGCATCCGGTTGCTCAAATGCCTCGCGGGAAGCTGCTCGGCGACGGGGCCGCGGCTACCCGAGCTTCGGGTTGTCGAACGTCGAAGGGGTGTGCAGGAACGTCGCGCGGCCGAACGGCCAGACCAGGGCCCAGACCTTGCCGACCACGTCGCTGTCGGGGACGCTGCCGTGACCGGGGAGGTTGGTGTGGAAACGGGAGTCCTCGCTGTCGTCCCGGTAGTCACCCATCACCCAGACGTGCCCGGCGGGCACGGTGATGTGGAACGGCATCGACGACGGGTCGGAGCCCTTCTTGATGTAGTCGCCTTCGATCAGCGGTACGCCGTTGACGGTGACCCGGCCCCGCACGTCGCAGCAGGCGACGTGATCCCCGGCGACCCCGATGACCCGCTTCACGAGGTGCCCGCCGGTGGGGTACAGGCCGACCTTGGACATCAGCGTCTGGAGGGGGTTCAGCTTCGCGCTGTCTTGTCCCTCGAGCCACTTGCCGCCCGGGTCCCTGAACACGATCACGTCACCGCGTTGGATCGGGGAGTTCCAGTAGGACCACTTCTCGACGAGGATCCGGTCGTTCTTGATGAACAGCGGCTCCATCGACACCGACGGCACCCAGAACATCTGCACCAGGAAGGTCTTGATCAGCGCGGAGATCAGCACCGCGACGACCAGCAGCACCACCGTCTCCATCCACAAGGGAAGACCGCGTCGCTTGGTCGCGACGGCCGACTTCTCAGGGGCCTCGGTGATCATGGCCGGACTCTATGTCACCACCGTGTGTGGTTCCTGAGAAGGCACCTCTTCGGCGAGAGCGCCGAGCTAGCCGCCGACAATGCCTTGGTAGTCCGGGTGTCGGTCGATGAACGTGACGATGAAGGGGCAGACGACCGTCAGCTGCAGGTCGGTCCCGCGC
>JBOHDW010000073.1:0-2915 GCA_050700795.1 Nocardioidaceae bacterium
CGTGATGGCCGGCTCGACGGGCAGCGCCCTCTCGCACCTCGAGTGCTCGAGGACCGGCGAGGGCTACGACGCCGATGTCGTGCAGGGGCTGAGCCGGGTCGGTGCCCCGCTGCTCGCGCGCTACGACCTGGATCGGGTGCGTTCGACGGTGTCCCGCGAGGAGCTCGCCGGTCGCGCGCAGACCCTCTGGCGCTACCGCGAGGTTCTGCCCGTGCGGGATCCCGCGAACATCGCCACCCTCGGTGAGGGAATGACGCCGCTGCTTCCGCTCCCGTCGTACGGCGCCGCGGTCGGCGTACCTCGTCTGCTCATGAAGGACGAGGGTGCGTTGCCGACCGGGACGTTCAAGGCGAGGGGAGCCGCCGTGGGGGTGGCCCGGGCCAAGGAGCTCGGTGTCCGGGCGATCGCGATGCCGACGAACGGCAACGCCGGAGCAGCCTGGGCGACGTACGCCGCGCGTGCCGGTCTGGCCAGCCTGGTCGTGATGCCCCTCGACGCACCGGCGGTCACCCGAGCCGAGTGCGTGGCCCTCGGCTGCGAGCTCTACCTCGTGGACGGGCTGATCAACCACGCGGGTGCCCTGGTCAAGGACGCGGTCGGCCGCCGCGAGGGGTATCAGGACGTGTCCACGTTGAAGGAGCCCTATCGCGTGGAGGGGAAGAAGACGATGGGCTACGAGATCGTCGAGCAGCTCGGCTGGCACGCGCCTGACGTGATCCTCTACCCGACCGGGGGCGGGGTCGGCCTGATCGGCATCTACAAGGCCATGCTCGAGATGCGGGAGCTCGGCTGGGTGGCCGGTCCGATGCCGCGTCTGGTCGCCGTGCAGGCCACCGGCTGTGCGCCGATCGTGGACGCCTTCCGCGATGGTGCCCTGGAGAGCACCCTCAAGGAGGACACGCACACCGTCGCGTTCGGCATCAACGTGCCCAAGGCGCTCGGCGACTTCCTGGTCCTGGCGGCGGTCCGGGCGACCGACGGCACCGCGATCGCGGTCGACGACGAGGAGCTGCTGGCCGAGCAGCAGCGCCTGGCGAGGTCCGAGGGCACCTTCGTCTGTCCGGAGGGCGCGGCCTGCATGGTCGCGGTGCGTCGGCTCCGCGAGAGCGGCTGGATCGCCAGCGGCGAGCAGGTCGTGGTGCTCAACACGGGCGCCGGCCTGAAGTACCCCGAGACGGTCGCCGTCGACGTACCCGTCTTGCCGCGGGACGGGGCCGTCCCGTCGCCCTAGGCGGGGGGTGGCGTGAGGTCAGGGCACCACGGTCACCGGCCAGCGCCGGAGCCGTACGGCGCGCAGCCCGACCGATCCCAGCAGCCGGTGCCAGCGTGAGCTGCTCGCCCCCACGATGATCGCGTCCGCCCGCCACCTCAGCGCCGTGTCGGCCAGCAGCGCGATCGGGTCGCCCGTGCCCGGCACGAGCGTCACGGGCACACCCGCCTCGTTCGCCGCCGCCCGGATCTTCGTGCGGATCCTGGCGACCTCCTCGGGGGCCGCGGCGTACACCGCCGCCTCGGCACCGGGGAGCCAACAGCTGAGTCCGAGGGTCTGGGCGAAGACCGTCACCACGTGCGCGTGCTGCCGGCGCGCCATCCCGAAGGCGTAGTGCAGTGCCCGCCACGCCGTCTCCGAGTCGTCGAAGCCGACGACGAGTACCGGACCCGCCGCGTGGGCCCGGATCGCCTCCTCTGGTTCCACTGCATCGGTTGCCATCTGCGCTCTCTCAGAGTCCACCACTGATCGCGCGGTCAATGCCAGGGCCAGAGGTCACCTTTCCGGCACGCTCAGCCGCGGTGCGACCCCTCCGGGTCGTCCTCGGTCTCGCGCACGGGTTCCGCTGCGGTGTCGGCGCGCACGGGTTCCGCTGCGGTGTCGCCGGAAGCGGAGCTGTCGACGTCGGGGTCGACCTCGTCCGCCCGGCGGAGCTGGTCGTCGTACCCCTGCCGGTGCTCGGTCGCAGCGCCCTCGCGCTCGCGGGCATCGGCGGTCAACCGGTCGGCCTCGGCGCGCTTCTGCTCCGCTTCGGCGCGGGCCTGGTCGGCCTCTGCCTGGGTGTGGCGAGCGTCGGCTTCGCGCCGGTCCACCTCCAGGCGCTGGGTTGCTGCCTCGTCGCGCATGTCGCTCGCCCGGCCGCGGTTCACCCTGGTCGTGCGATTCCTGGACAATGTTGCGATCAGCGCGACGATGATGATCACCACGATGATCGCCACCACGAGCCAGATGATCCCGGCTGTGCTCATAACGCCTCCTCGGTTACGTTCTGGGGTGGTACCCCGCAAGGTCCTGAGGGAAACACCCAGCGGGTTGTCGCGGGCGCAATCGCGGCAAAACGGCGATGGACGCGCGCTTGGGGTTGCCTGGCCCGGTTAGCGTGATCGTGTGGACCGATCTGTGACAACCGTCGGCGACCTGCGCGCCACCGGTCACGAGCTGAAAACCCTCCGCGTCGAGCTCCGGGACAACCTGCTCGCCGCCCTCGCTTCGGGAGCAGACCCCTGGAAGGGGCTGCACGGCTTCGCGAGCACGGTGATCCCGCAGCTGGAGCGCGCGCTGATCGCCGGCCACGACGTGGTCCTTCTCGGCGAACGAGGCCAGGGCAAGACCCGCGTCCTGAGGACCCTGGCGTCCCTGCTCGACGAGTGGACGCCGGTCATCGCCGGCTCCGAGCTCGGTGAGCACCCCTATGCGCCCATCACGCCGGCCTCGCGTCGCCGGGCGGACGAGCTCGGAGATGGGCTCCCCGTGGCATGGCGACACCGCGACGAGCGGTACGCCGAGAAGCTCGCGACCCCCGACACGAGCGTCGCCGATCTCATCGGAGACGTGGATCCGATGCGCGTCGCAGAAGGGCGCCGCCTCGGCGACCCCGAGACCATCCACTTCGGCCTGATCCCACGGATGCACCGCGGCATCGTGG
>JBOHDW010000074.1:0-4326 GCA_050700795.1 Nocardioidaceae bacterium
CTCCCCCACCCGCTCCGCAACCAGGCTTCCCATCGCCCCTCCCTCCGAATCCCTCATCCTAGGCAAACCCCCGACCCCAAAACGATTCGTCTGCCTTCTTTCGTCTGTTTTGAGCGGGACGACCGCAGACGAATCGGGGTTTGGGCGGGTGAGCATTGTGAGTTCTTGACCGCCGTTACAGAGGGGCAATAACGTGACCGGGTGGAGCTCACCCGGTCGGCGCACGTCGACACCTTCTGCCGCGACCACCTGCCCCCCGCGGAGCTGTGGCCGGAGTTCCGTTTCGACCTGCCCGACGTCCAGTACGCCGACCGGCTCAACTGCGCCACCGCGCTGCTCGACGACGTGATCGCCGCCCGTGGGGCCGACCGGCCCTGCCTGCGTGCTCCCGCCACCACCCCCTGGTCGTACGGCGACCTGCTGACCGCCGCGAACCGGGTCGCCCACCTCTTGACCGATCAGCTCGACGTCGTACCCGGCAACCGGGTGCTGCTGCGGGGACCGAACAACCCCTGGCTGGTCGCCTGCTGGTTCGGGGCCCTGAAGGCCGGCGCTGTCGTGGTGACCACGATGCCGCTGCTGCGCCCGGGGGAGCTCACCACGGTGCACGAGATCGCCCGGATCGACGTGGCGTTGTGCGACCACCGGTTCCTCGACGACCTCACCGCCGCCGAGCTCGGCGTCCCCGTCGTGGCGTACGGCGACGACGACTTCACCGAGCGGATCGGAGCCCTCCACCAGACGTACGACGACGTGGAGACCGCCGCTGACGACGTCGCACTCCTGGCCTTCACGTCCGGGACGACCGGCCGACCCAAGGCGACGATGCACTTCCATCGGGACGTGCTGGCCAATGCCGACACGTTCTCGCGACACGTGCTGAGGCCGAACTCCGACGACGTCTTCACCGGCACCCCGCCGCTCGCGTTCACGTTCGGCCTCGGCGGACTGGTGGTCTTCCCCCTCCACGCCGGCGCCTCGACGCTGCTCATCGAACGCGCGACGCCGGCCGAGCTCGCCCAGCACATCGCGGACCACGGCGTCACGATCTGCTTCACCGCACCGACGGCGTACAAGGCGATGATCGGCTCCGGCGACGCGACCGCGCTGAGCACGCTGCGCCGGGTCGTGTCGGCGGGCGAGCACCTGCCCGCGGCGACCTGGCGCGCATTCCTCGACGCCACCGGGGTGGCCATCATCGACGGCATCGGCTCGACCGAGATGCTGCACATCTTCATCTCCGCGGCCGACGACGACATCCGGCCGGGCTCGACCGGCAAGGCCGTCCCCGGGTACGCCGCCACGGTGCTCGACGACGACGGCAACGAGGTTCCGAACGGAACCCCAGGCCGGCTCGCCGTGCGGGGCCCGACGGGGTGCCGCTACCTGGCCGACGACCGGCAGCGCAGCTACGTCGTCAACGGGTGGAACGTCACCGGCGACACGTTCATCCGCGACAAGGACGGCTACTTCTGGTACCAGGCCCGCAGCGACGACATGATCGTCTCCTCGGGCTACAACATCGCGGCGCCGGAGGTCGAGGAGGCGGTGCTCAAGCACCCGGACGTCTCGGAGTGTGCGGTGATCGGGATCCCCGACGAGGCCCGCGGCACCCTCGTCAAGGCCTACGTCGTGCTGCACGACGGGGTGATCGGCGACGACGACAAGGCGGCGCAGCTCCAGGCCTTCGTCAAGCAGCAGATCGCGCCGTACAAGTACCCCCGCGCCGTCGAGTTCCGCACCGAGCTGCCCCGCACCAACACCGGCAAGCTGCAGCGGTTCCGGCTGCGAGACACGTGATCGAGCTCCCGCCGCGGCGGCTGATCACCACGCTGTTCGGCCTCTATGCGCGCGAGGAGGGCGGCTGGCTCTCCGTGGCCGCCCTGGTCCGGCTGATGGACGACCTCGGCGTGGATGCGGCCGCCGCGCGGTCGTCGGTCTCGCGGCTGAAGAAGCGCGGTGTCCTGGTGGCGGAGCGGCGGTCCTCGCGGGCCGGTTACGCCCTCTCATCCGAGACCCTCGACATCCTGCGCGAGGGCGACCGGCGGATCTGGTCCCGGCCGCACGCCACCGTCGAGGACGGCTGGCTGGTGGTGGTCTTCTCGGTGCCCGAGTCCGAGCGCGAGAGGCGGCACACCCTGCGTACGACGTTGCAGCGGCTCGGCTTCGGCTCCGCCGCCCCGGGGGTGTGGGTGGCCCCGGGGACGTCGTACGACGAGACGGTGGCCGCGCTCGACCGGCACGACCTGACGCCGTACACCGAGTTCTTCCGCGGGGACTACCTCGGCTCCGACGTGGCCGCGCGGATGGGGCAGTGGTGGGACCTGACGTCCCTCGCGGTGTTGTACGACGAGTTCTCCGCCGTCTTCGAGCCGCTCCTGACGGCTCGGCTGGCCGGCGACGAGGCGTTCGCGGCATACATCCCGCTGCTCACCGCCTGGCGGCGGATGCCCTACCTCGACCCCGGGCTGCCGCTGGCGCACCTGCCCGCCCACTGGAGCGGTACGACGGCCGAGGAGCTGTTCGACAGCCTGGACCGGCGACTGCGCGAACCGGCCGCGGCGCACGCTCGGACCCTGATCCGCGACTGACCCCCCGAACCCGCGGGACGTCATCGCATGTGGCTGTCCGAGCGACCAGATGTGATGACGTCCGGGGGGGAGGGGGGCGTGAGGACGGCGACCGCCTGTAGCTCCACCAGCGCGTCGGCGTCCCACAGCCGGGCCACCCCGACCGCCGCCATCGCCGGGTACGCCGTCCCCACCAGCCGGTGCCACACCCGGCCGAGCTGCGCCGCGTGGGCGCGGTAGTCGTCGAGGTCGACGATGTAGATCGTCATCGAGGCGAGATCGGTGGCGGCTCCGCCCGCCGAACCAAGGGCGGTCAGCACGTTCGCGAGCGCCCGCTCGAACTGCGCCACCACCCCGCCGCCGACGATCCGGCCCGCGGCGTCCATCCCGGTCTGGCCGGCGAGGTGCACCGTCGTACCGGTGGCGACGACGGCGTGGGAGAAACCGGACGGCTCGGCCAGCGACGGGGGGTTTACGTACCTCACGACTGCACCGCTCCCCCGTCGACGTTGAGCCCCTGCCCGTTGATCCCCGCGTTGTCGATGCACAGCATCATCGCGGCGGCCACCTCGTCGGGCGTGATCAGCCGGCCGATCGGCTGCATCCGCTCCAACACCCCGCGTGCCTCCTCGAGGGAACGACCCGTCCCCGCCGAGATCTGCGCGACCGAGTCGTCGGTCATCGGGGTGTCGACGTACCCCGGGCAGACCGCGTTGACCGTCACCCCGCTGCGCGCCACCTCGGCGGAAGCCGCGCGAACCAGTCCGAGGACCCCGTGCTTGGCCGCGGTGTACGCCGCGATGCGCCGCTCCCCGACCTTCGACGCGACCGAGGCGATCACCACGACGCGACCGAAACCGGCCGTCGTCATCGACGGCAGGGCCCGCCGGATGAACCGGAATGGCGCGGTGAGGTTCACCTCGAGCATCCGCTGCCACTCCTCGTCGGAGGTCGCGACCACGGGTGCGGACGACCCCGACCCCGCGTTGACCACGAGGAGCTCGACCTGGCCCCAACTCTGCTCGATGCGGGCATAGGCCGCCTCGACCGCGGCCGGGTCGGTGACGTCGGCGACGACGACCAACGATTCGCCCGGCAGCGAGTCGGCCACCGCCTTCAGCGCCCCCTCGTCACGCGCCAAAAGGGCAACTCGGTGGCCGGCCGCGGAGAGCGACGCCGCGCAGGCGGCACCGATCCCCTTGCTGGCCCCGGTGACCAGGGCCACCCGTGACTCGCTCACCGGAACGCCGGGATCCCGGTCAACGCGGCGCCGATCGACAGCAGGTGCATCTCCTCGGTGCCTTCGTAGGTGATCACCGTCTCCAGGTTGTTCATGTGCCGCATGACCGAGTGGTCGAGGGTGATACCGGCCCCGCCGAGCATCCCGCGTGCGGTGCGGGCAACATCGAGGGCCGCGTGGACGTTGGCGTACTTGCCATAGGACACCTGCGCCGGTTCGAGGGTGCCGGCGTCCTTGAGACGGCCGATCTGCAGGGCCGCCAACGACGAGTTGTTCACCGCAACCACCATCTCGGCGAGCTTCTTCTGGGTCAGCTGGCGGGCCGCGATCGGCTCGCCGAACTGGGTGCGCCCGAGGGTGTAGGCGAGGGCCTCCTCGAAGCAGGACCGGGCCGCCCCGACGACCCCCCACAAGATGCCGAACCGCGCCTCGTTGAGGCACGACAGCGGCCCCTTCAGCCCGCGCACGTCGGGGAAGACCGCGTCCTCCGGCAGCCGTAGGTCGTCGAAGGAGAGC
>JBOHDW010000075.1:0-1940 GCA_050700795.1 Nocardioidaceae bacterium
GGTCACAGCTGGGGCGGCTTCTGGTTCCCCTGGCCCCTGGCGGTGATCGGGCTCGTCGCGCTGATGGTGATGCTCAGCCTCAACCGCCCGCACCACGAGGTCGCCGCCCCGATGGCCTACGCGCCGACCGGTGCCGGTTCGGCACCCCCGGAGGAGATGGTCTCGGCCCCGCCGGCCGCGGGTGACCCGCCCGCCTGGACCGCGCCACCGGCGTACCAGCCGGCTCCGCCCTCGAGACCGCGCCGGAGCGGGCCACTGCTCTTCCTCGCGGCGCTCGCCCTCATCGCCGTCGGCTGGGGAGCGCTCGGGTTGTACGACGTGGGCGCCGGACACCAGGTGCTCGCCTCCGCCTACCCGGTCCTGGCGCTGGCCATCGTCGGGGCACTGCTCGTGGTGGGCGCGTTCGTCGCACGCCCCGGAGGGCTCATCGCCCTCGGCCTGGCGGCCCTGCTCGCGCTGGGGCTGACGTCCGTCGTCGACGCCACCGGGGGCGCGCAGGGATGGACCCATAACCGCAAGGTGACCTATGCACCGACGAGCGCCGCCGGCCTGCAGCCGAGGTACGCGAACTCGGTGGGCAACACCACCTTGGACCTGACCCGGATCACCGACCCGGCCCTGCTGGACGGAAGAACGGTGACCGTGCACGGGCGCGCCGGGCGGCTCAGCGTCGTGCTGCCCCCTGGCCTGCAGGCGGTCGTCGACGCCACCGTCCAGGCCGGCGACCTGTCCATCGACAACCAGCGACAAAGCGGCACCGGTGTGCACGACGTGCGCACGATCGGCAACCCCAGCGGACCCACGGTTCGCCTCGACCTGCGCCTGTTCGTCGGCGACATCGAAGTAAGGACGTCCCACTGATGAGAACCAACTCGCTCAACGCCGGCTACCTCGTGGTGGGGGTGGCCTTCCTCGGCATCGCCGCGACCTGGGCCCTCGTCGTCAGCGACGCGCTGCCGGGCTCGTCCCTGCGCTTCGCGCTGCCGCTCGTCCTGGTGGTCGCCGGCGTCATCGGCCTGGTCGCGATGGTGATCCCCGGCTCCAGACGGGGTCACCAGGACGCCGTACCGCCCCTGGACGACACCGACCCGATGGGAGAGTAGGGCTACTCCGCGCTCGGGTTGGGTCGGCGCCAGGTGCGTTCGAACGGCAGCCGCCAGGCACGCGGTGCGATCAGCTGGTGGACCGCGTTCGGTCCCCAGGTCCCGGCGGGGTAGACCTTGACCGGCGGCGGGTCGGCAAGCAGCGGACGCGACTTGTCCCACAGCTCCTCGATACCGGCCGCGGAGTTGAACAGGGTCCGGTCCCCCCGCATCGCGTCGAGGATCAGCCGTTCGTAGGCCTCCAGGACGTTCTCGGAGCCCTGCACGTCATGCATCGCGAACTGCATCGACAGCTTCTCGAGCTTCATCCCCGGGCCGGGCCGCTTGCCATAGAACGACAGCGACATCCTCGACTGGTCGGCCAGGTCGAAGGTCAGGTGGTCCGGCCCGGCGGAGCCGACCCCCGACCCGCTCGGGAACATCGTCCGGGGCGGCTCCTTGAAGGCGATCGAGATGATCCGGGCCCCTTCGGCCATCTTCTTGCCGGTCCTCAGGTAGAACGGCACTCCGGCCCATCGCCAGTTGTCGATCTCCGCCTTGAGGGCGATGAACGTCTCCGTGTCCGAGTCGTCGCGGACGTCGGGCAGCTCGCGATAGCCGGCGTACTGGCCGCGGACCACGTTGTGCGGCTCGATCGGGAGCAGCGACCGGAACACCTTCACCTTCTCGTCGCCGATCGGCTGGGGGGCCAGCGAGGTGGGCGGCTCCATCGCCATGAACGCGAGCACCTGGAACAGGTGGGTGACCACCATGTCGCGATAGGCGCCGGTGGACTCGTAGAAGGCGACCCGGTCCTCCAGGCCGAGCGTCTCGGGGACGTCGATCTGGACGTGGTCG
>JBOHDW010000076.1:0-5096 GCA_050700795.1 Nocardioidaceae bacterium
CCCCCCGACGGCGGGCGCACCGGCGCACCAGCTGGCATCGCGGCGAGGTCGACGCGCACCGCACGCTGCGCAACACCCTGCGCCGGATGGGGGAGCCCGCCCGGATCAGCTGGCGACGCCGCGGCACCCGCCCGCGCCGGGTGGTGCTGCTCGTCGACGTGTCGGGGTCGATGAGCGGGTACGCCGACGCGCTGCTGCGGCTCGCGCACCGGTTCGTGGTCGGTGCCCGAGGGGCCCCGACGGGGCCGACCGGCGGAAGGGTGGAGGTGTTCACGGTCGGCACCCGGCTGACCCGGGTCACCCAGGCGATGCGGCTGCGCGACCCGGACCGGGCGATCGTCGCCGCGGGAGAGACGGTGCCGGACTGGTCCGGTGGCACCCGGCTCGGGGAGACGCTGCAGGTGTTCCTGGATCGCTGGGGGCAGCGCGGGCTGGCCCGGGGCGCAGTCGTGCTGGTGTTCAGCGACGGCTGGGAGCGCGGGGATGCCGAGCTGCTCAAGGAGCAGATGCGCCGCCTGCACGGGCTGGCGCACCGGGTGGTCTGGGTGAACCCGCACGTCGGCAAGGACGGCTACCAGCCGGTCCAGCAGGGAATCGTGGCGGCCCTTCCGCACGTTGACGACTTTGTGGCGGGTCATTCCCTCGCCACGTTCGCCCGACTGGTGGAGGTGGTCGCCGATGCGTGAGGTGCTGAGCGAGCTGCTGGACTGGTGGCGTGCCGGTGAGTCGGTAGGGGTAGGCACCGTCGTCGCGACTTTCCGCTCCGCGCCGCGGCCCCCGGGCGCCTCGATGTTGGTCGGCCCCGGCGGGGAGGCGGTCGGCTCGGTCTCCGGAGGCTGCGTGGAGGGCGCCGTATACGAGGCCGCGCAGTCCGTGATGGAGTCGGGCCTCCCGCAGCTGGACAGGTACGGCGTCAGCGACGAGGACGCGTTCGCGGTCGGACTCACCTGCGGCGGCATCCTCGACGTGTACGTCGAGAAGGTCGACCGCACGACGTTCCCCGAGCTGGGCGACCTCGCCGCGGACATCGAGGCCGGCCGGCCCGTCGCGGTCGCCACCGTGGTCGAGCATCCCGATCCGGCCTGGCTCGGCCGTCGCCTGGTGGTGCACCCGGAAGACGGTGCTGCGGACAGCACCCGTTCGCTCGGCAGCGCGCGTGCCGACGCGGCGGTCCTGGACGACGTACGCGGCCTGCTCGCCGCCGGGCACAGCGAGACGTTGACGTTCGGGCCGGACGGCGAGCGCCGCGGCGAGGGCATGCGCGTGTTCGCGTCGGTCCACGCGCCGCCCGCGCGGATGCTGGTGTTCGGGGCGATCGACTTCGCCGCCGCGGTTGCCAAGGTGGGAAACTTCTTGGGCTACCACGTCACCGTCTGCGACGCCCGCCCGGTCTTCGCGACCCACACCCGGTTCCCCGCCGCGGACGAGGTGGTCGTGAAGTGGCCGCACAAGTACCTTGCCGACGAGGCGGCCGCCGGACGCATCGATGCACGAGCCGTTCTGTGCGTGCTCACCCACGACCCCAAGTTCGACGTACCTCTGCTCGAGGTGGCGCTGCGGCTCCCCGAGGTCGCCTATGTCGGGGCGATGGGATCCCGGCGTACCCACGACGACCGGCTGGCCAGGCTGCGCGAGGCCGGGCTCACGGAAGGGGAGCTGACCCGCCTGTCGTCCCCGATCGGGCTCGATCTCGGCGCAAGGACCCCCGAGGAGACCGCGATCAGCATCGCCGCGGAGATGATCGCCCTGCGCTGGGGCGGCGGGGGTGAGCGGCTGGCCGATGCCGGCGGGCGCATCCACCACGGGTCCGGCGAGGTGTGACGCCGGTTCTCCCGCCGTGACCCCTGGACTACGGTGACCTCATGGCGGGACCGGACCGCGACCTGCACAGCCGACGGCTCGCGTCCGTGCGAGCTTGGTCGGCGTTCGTGGAGCACGGCGACCCGGCCGAGGCCCTGGTCCGCCCGGAGATCCTGAACAGCTGGCAGCGGTCGGAGGTGGCGATCCCGCTCGACGTCCGTGAGGCGCCGATGGCCGATGAGTCGGACACCCGCGCGTTCTGGCGGGGGTCTCCCCTGCAGCTCGCGGTCGACCGGGTGGAGGCCGAGCTGCGGCGCAGCGCGGAGGACGGTGACCTGGTGGTGGCCGTCACCGACGCGCAGACCCGGATCCTGTGGACGTACGGCGGTCGGGTGATGCGCCGCAAGGCCGAGCTGGTGAACTTCGTCGCCGGGGGGCGGTGGGACGAGACCAGCGTGGGCACGAACGCGCTCGACCTGGCCCAACGCAGCTCGGAGCCCTCGATGGTGTTCGCCGCCGAGCACTTCGCCCCGATCGTGCACAACTGGGTCTGCTGGGCGGCCCCCGTGCTCGACCCCACCTCCGGCGAGCAGATCGGGGTCATCGACCTCTCCACGACCTGGGACCGAGCCCACCCCATCGGGTTGGCCACGGCGCGCGTGATGGCCCGGCTGATCGAGAACGCGATGCCGCACACCCGGCTCTACCTGCCCCCACCCGACGACCAGACCCGGGACGAGGTGGGACTTCACCTGACCCTGCTCGGCACCGCGACCGCCCGGCTCGACGGTCTCCGGCTGCTGCTCAACCGCCGTCAGACCGAGATCCTCGCCCTGCTCGCACTGCACCCCGAGGGGCTGTCGTTGGAGCAGCTGCACGCCCTGTTGTACGGCGACCAGACCGTCACCGTCTCCACCCTGAAGGCCGAGGTCTCGCATCTGCGCAGCGCGCTCGGCGGCCAGCTCGCCTCCCGTCCCTACCGGCTGACCCTCCCGGTGCGCACGGACGTCGAGACGGTGCTGGGGCTGCTGCGCCACGGGCAGCTGATCGCCGCCGTGGAGGCGTACGGCGGGGACCTGCTCCCCGGCACCAACTCACCCGGCCTGACCGAGCTGGCCGACTACGTCGCGGTCGCGGTTCGCGAGGCCCTGCTCGCCGATCCACAGCCCGCGGCGGTGCTGGAGTACAGCTCCCGGGCGCCGTACGACACCGAGGTCATGGAGGCCTGCCTGACCAGGCTCGGAGAGCGTCCGCACCCGGCGAGCGCGCTGCTCAAGGGCCGCCTCGCTGCCGCCGGCCACTAGGGCCGCGGCCACCAACCTTTCGCCAACCTTGGCGGCCTAGCGTCTGACGCGTCGGGGCTCAGCCACCACGTCGGAGGGGTATGTCCATGGCAAAGATCGCGGTAACCGTTGACGGCACCGAGTACACCGATGACGTCGAACCACGGATGCTTCTGGTCCACTACCTACGGGAGACGCTCGGGAAGACGGGCACCGTCGTCGGGTGCGACACGAGCAACTGCGGGGCGTGCACGGTGCATCTCGACGGGCACTCCGTGAAGTCCTGCAACGTCCTCGCCGTACAGGCCGACGGGCACGAGGTGACCACGATCGAGGGCCTCGCGCAGAACGGTCAGCTGCATCCGATGCAGCAGGCGTTCCACGAGAACCACGCGCTGCAGTGCGGCTACTGCACCCCGGGCATGATCATGCAGAGCATCGACGTGCTGAACGACAACCCGAACCCCTCCGAGCGGGAGATTCGGGATGGGCTGGAGGGGAACCTCTGCCGCTGCACCGGCTATCACAACATCGTCAAGGCGGTCCAGGCCGCCGCGAGCGGGGGCGCGTCATGACCGTCACCGAAGACCGGGTCGCGAGCGGTGAGGTCGGCAAGGCCCGCGCCCGCAAGGAGGACCAGCGGCTGATCACCGGACGGACCCGGTGGACCGACAACCTCCAGCTGAACGGGATGCTGCACCTGGCGATGGTGCGGAGCCCCTTCGCCCACGCGAAGATCGTCTCGGTCGACACCGACGAGGCGAAGGCCGCGCCGAACGTGATCGCCGTACTCACCGGCGCGGACGTCAAGGACGAGCAGGGCGGCTTGCCGAACGCCTGGGCGATCACCACCGACCAGAAGACCCCCAACCATCCCTCGATCGCGGTCGACACGGTGAACTTCGCCGGCGAGGTAGTCGCCGTGGTGGTGGCACGATCGGCGGCCGAGGCGCGCGATGCGGCGGAGCTCGTGGACGTCGACTACGAGGAGCTCCCTGCGGCGCTTGACCTGAAGGAGGCCGCGGCCGACAAGGTGCTGGCCCATCCGGACCTCGGCACGAACGTCTCGGCGTTCTGGAAGTTCGACTCGGCCGAGGCGGGCACCGGCGGCAACGTGGACGATGCGATCGCCCAGGCCCGCGAGAGCGGGATCGTGATCGAGCGGGAGTACCGCCAGCAGCGGCTGATCCCGGCGTTCATGGAGCCTCGCTCCGTCGTGGTCGACCCCACGGGCGACCAGATCACCATGTGGTCGGCGACCCAGATCCCGCACATCTTGAGGTTCCTGCTCGCGGCCGTCCTGGGTCATCCGGAGTCGAAGATCCGGGTGATCGCTCCGGACGTCGGAGGGGGGTTCGGCGGGAAGCTGCAGACCACGCCGGAGGAGTTCATCGCCTTCATGGTGGCCCGGCGGCTCGGCAAGCCGGTGAAGTACACAGAGACGCGTTCGGAGTCGCTGGTCTCCGGCCACCACGGCCGGGACCAGTGGCAGCGCCTGACGCTGGCGGCCACCAAGGACGGCTCGGTCACCGGATTCAAGGTCGACCTGCTCGCGGACCTGGGTGCCTACGTCTCCCTCGTCGGGGGCGGCGTCCCGGTGCTCGGCGCCTTCATGTTCAACGCCATCTACAAGTTCCCGGCCTACCAGTTCAACTGCACCACGGTCCTCACCAACAAGACCTGGACGGACGCCTACCGCGGCGCCGGCCGACCCGAGGCGACGTACGCCGTGGAGCGGATGATGGACGAGCTCGCCGTGGAGGTCGGGGCGGACCCCCTGGAGATCCGGGAGAAGAACTGGATCACCCACGAGGAGTTCCCGTTCACCACAGTGTCCGGACTCACCTACGACTCGGGCAACTACGAGGCGGCCACCGAGAAGGCCAAGGCGATGTTCGGGTACGACGACCTGCGGGCCGAGCAGGCGAGGCGTCGCGAGAGCAAGGACCCGGTGCAGCTGGGCATCGGCATCTCGACGTTCACTGAGATGTGTGGGCTCGCACCGTCGCGCGT
>JBOHDW010000077.1:0-7539 GCA_050700795.1 Nocardioidaceae bacterium
GTCCTTGGCCGTGTGGGCTGCCCGGTACGCCGCGCGTTCGGCCAGCTCATCGGCCGAGGGGCCTTCCTGCCCCGAGAGCAGTTGCACCATCTCCGCGGCCGTGGCGTCGACGATGTGCTCCGGGTCGTGCAACCGGCCGGTGCTCGCCAGGCGTCGTCCCGCTCCGAGGGCGGCCCGCCTCATGATCCCCGATGCCCAGATGTCGGAGTAGACCCCGCGCTCGTCGCGGATCCGCGACATCAATCTCGCCTCGGCGACCAGGTCGTCGAACTCGGCGCGGTGCTCCTCGGGCACCTTGGCGCGGATCTCGGCGAGCTTGTGCTCCGGGTCCGGTCCCTGGTCCGTGCGGCCGCGGGCCCACGCGCGGATGGTCCGCACGAGTGCGTCCGGCATCTCCAAGGCGTAGCGACCGGAGATATCGAAGCCGTCGAGAAGCCGGTAGCCAACGAGGTCGAGGTACGCCGACACGGCCGCACCCACCTCGTTGCCCAGGCTGCGCAGCTTGTCGAGCACCAGCGCCGGATCGTCCTCGGACTCCAGCAGCTCGCGCGCCTCTGGGTCGCCGGCCAGGGCCGCGACCAGCCGCTCCTGCTCGGAAGAGGCCCCGGCGGAGACTGGCGCGGCGCCTCGAGTGGTCGCGAGCACTTCCGCGGAGCTGACGCCTGCCCACTCCACGGCGTGCGCCAACAGGTCACCAACGGGGATGACGGCGGCCCCCGTGAATCGCATGTGCTGGTATCCCATCTCCGCGTGATGGTGGTGGCAGCGGGTCAGGTAGTCGCAGAGCTCGGCGTCGGAGAGCGCATCGGGGTCGACCGACTGCAGCTCCAGATGGGTCCTGATCGAGGCGGGCTTCGCAACCTCGTCCCACTCACGCAACTGGTCACGCCACAGCTTGTTCGCGAAGACCTCCTCGGCGCGCTGGAAGCGGGCCGGGACATCGGCAGGGTCGAGGGGGATCAGCTGGTGGTACATGTAGCCGTTGACGGCGCCGTTCGCCATCGCCTCGATCGGCATCCCGTAGTAGGCCATCACCTCTGCCATCCCACGTCTGAACGAGGTGGAGTTGCTTGCGTAGTACCGGGTCACCGGGCGCGGGAAGTGGACCGGGTCGAGCTCCCAGGTCCCCGGGCCGGGCGGCTCGAACCGAGGGCCGTCTTCAGTTTCGGTCATGCGACCCACTTCCTGGCTAGGTGTGCGGATGGTGAAGCCTGCGTCGTCGGGTCGTAGACATCGGAGTGGTGACGGGTGAGAGTGTGGCGGTCGAGCCAGACCATACGCTTGATCCGCGATCACTGGTTGCCCCTACGATCAGCAGGTGAACACCGAGGGCCCGCTCTTCGCCTCGCTCAACGAGCTGGCTGCGTTGACCGTCGAGGAGGAGGACCTGACAGACGCCGCCGAGGCGGTGGTCGCGATCGCGCTCGACACCATCGGCTGCGAGCACGCCGGTCTGACCATTATCGTCCCAGATGGCTTCGAGAGCCTGGCCCCAAGCGGCCCTGCAGTCGAGTTGGCCGACCGGCTGCAGCACGAGTTGAGACAGGGCCCCTGCGTGGAGGCTGCGTGGGAGACCGACACCTTCGTGTCCAGTGACCTGAGCACGGATCCACGTTGGCCGGAATGGGGGAAGCGGGTGGCGGAGCTGGGGCTGGTCAGTGTGCTGGCCACCCGGCTGGCCAACGGCGCGCACACGCTGGGTGCGCTGAACCTCTATTCCTCGACCTCGCGCGACTTCTCCACCACCGACCGGGACTTCGCACAGGCCTTCGCAGTGCATGCCACCACCACACTCCTCGCGGTGCGCCAGCGTGAGAACCTGCTGGCGGCGGTGGACGCTCGTACCCTGATCGGACAAGCGCAGGGCATCCTTATGGAGCGATACGACGTCGACGCCGAACGGGCGTTCTCCATCCTGCGCCGTTACTCCCAGACCCGGAACGTCAAACTGCGAACCCTGGCCGAGGAGGTCATCGCGAGCCGGACGCTGCCACCGGAGGCCCGCTGATCGGCGCCCGAGCCGGCGTCCATATACCCAAATCCGCGCGAAACTAACCTGCGTATCGAGCCGCTTTGGGCTTGCTGGAGCAGGGCGTGGAGTGCTTTATTCATTGGGAGTGGCCGAACAACCGTGCCACGCGGAACGCAGAGGCCGGAGCACTCAGGTGAACCCCTCAACAGTTCTCAACTCCGCGGAATCCTCCTCGGAGAGTCGCAAGGATTCCCGCCAAAGGTGCCGGGCGCAGACGGCTGTCCTTCTGGGCCGCATGCCGGAGGCTCGAGGAATCAACCGAGACGATCTCATTCAAAGGGTCGTGCGGTTGAACATGCCCAGCGCCAGGATGTTGGCGCGGCACTACGCCGGACGTGGCATCGCCACCGAAGACCTCGAGCAGGTCGCGTACCTGGGCCTGGTGAAGGCGGCCCGGGGGTATGACCCCGACCGAGGTTCGGACTTCCTTGCCTATGCCATGCCAACCATCCGGGGAGAGTTGCGCAAGCATTTTCGAGACGCCGGCTGGATGGTCCGTCCGCCGCGGCGGCTCCAGGAGCTACAGGCCCGGTTGTGGGCGGCCGAGGCGGAGCTCACTCAGAGCCTCCAGCGGTCGCCGACGCCGAGCCAGGTCGCGGATCACCTCGGTGTGGACGTCGAGGAGGTGATCGAGGTCCTGGCCGTGGACGGCTGCTTCGTGCCGAGTTCGCTCGACACACCGGTCGGGGAGGGCGAGGGCATCACCATCGCCGACCGGCAGGGCGCCGAGGACCCATCATTCCAAAGCTGCGAGGCACGGGTGATGCTGACACCGGCGGTGCGCGAGCTCACCGAGCGCGATCAGCGGATCGTCGAGCTGCGGTTCTTCCACGGCTGGTCCCAACAGCAGATCGGCGACGAGATCGGGGTCACCCAGATGCAGGTCTCGCGGTTGCTGTCCCGCATCCTCGACGAGCTGCGGATCGCACTGGTCGGAGACGCGGCGTAATCGCTGCGGCGGCGGATGCGCCCTGGACCGTACCTCGCTCGCGCCATGCCTAGAAGGGATTGACGAGGTTCCGCGTGGGTACTCGCACAGAGCGGTGCGAGCCCGAAGCGGAGGTGCACGGTGAGGTGGCTGGCTGCGTGGCTGGTGACGCTGGTGGTGATGGCGCTCGCGCTCGTGGGCACCCTGCGCCTTGCCGAGGTGCTCCTCGCCGCGGTCACCGCCGCGGTGGTGCTTGCGGTCGCTCGCGTCTCCGCCCGTGACCTGGAACTACCGCAGGTTCCGCTGTCCCGGCTTCGGCTCCTCCGGTGGCTGCCGATGGACCTGCTGCGTGACACCGGGCAGCTGTTGCTGGGGCTGCGCCACTTGGGCGGGCTCGGAGGCAGTCGGTCCGAGGAGTTGGTCGTCCCGCCCTCCGAATCGGTCGTCGCGGTCCTCCTGCTCTCTGCGTCGCCCGGCCTCTACGTTATCGACCTGGCTGCGGAGGGGAGCACCTCGACCGTGCGGCTGCATGCGGCGACGCCCCCAGGGAGGATCGACAGAGAGCTGCTGGCATGACCGGGGCGGCACTCCTCGTGGTGCTCCTTCTCGGTGCCGGTCCGTGTCTGGTCGGGCTGTGCCGTGGCTCGACGGTGGCCCGGCTCACTGCGCTGGTCACGGTGTCGACCGAGTTGGCGGCGGTGGCGGTGCTCTACGCCGACGACGTCGCACGTACGTCGTACCTCGACGTCGGGCTGCTCCTGGTGCTGCTCACCTTCGCCGGGACGCTCGTCTATGCCC
Source organism: Nocardioidaceae bacterium (assembly GCA_050700795.1). Lineage (GTDB taxonomy): Bacteria > Actinomycetota > Actinomycetes > Propionibacteriales > Nocardioidaceae > JBOHDW01. The sequence continues at coordinate 3,759 of JBOHDW010000077.1, forward strand.
GGTTCTTCGGCCGGACGCTCTGAGGACCGCGCGGTGGAGATCCTGCAGGGGGTGCTGCTCTGGGCGGGCGTGCTGGTCCTTGTCGCGGCAGGAGTAGGGACGACCTTCGCGCCTGGTGTCTTTGTCCGACTGCACTACGTCGGCCTGGGCGCAGTGGTGGGGCTGCCGCTCGTGCTGCTCTCCGAGATGGTCGCCCAGCCCGCCCAGGCCCCGAAGCTGGTGGTCGTGCTGGTGTTGCAGGTGCTGGGTGCGCCCGCGCTGACCACGGCGATGGCCCGGGCGGAGCATCGGAGCGTAGCGCGCGATGGTGCGCGGTGACCGCCGTACTGGTGGTGCTGCTGGTCTTCCTGACGGCGCTCGGGACCGCTACCGCATTCACCCGTGAACCCGGGCGCCAGGCGGTGGTGTACGCCGGGTACGGCCTGGTGATGGCGGTGACGATGCTGGTGCTGCAGGCCCCGGACGTGGCACTGTCCCAGCTCGCCGTCGGCTGTGCGGTGGTCCCCCTTCTGGTGCTTCTCACGGTCGCGAAGTGCGATCGGGTGCTGGCCGACCGGAAGCGCCGCCGGTGAGTGCGCGGCGCGGGCCGCTGGCGGTGCTCGCCCTCGGGGTGGCCGGGGTGACGGTGCTGTTGGTTCGGGCCATCGGTGGGCTGCCCGACTTCGGCGAGACGCCGCACCCGTACGGCGCACGGGCGGTCGCTGCCGCGGTGGCGCATCACACCGCTAACGCGGTGGCCTCGCTCACCTTCGACCAACGGGGGTTCGACACCATGGGCGAGGAGTTCCTGCTCTTCGCCGCGGCGACGGCGGCGGTGATGCTCCTTCGCCGGATGGGCGACGAGGACGAGGCCGAGGCCGAGCACCATTACGGGAGGGAGGACGTCTTCGGCGCGGTGAGACTGACCGGGACGGCGTACCTCCCGTTCACGCTGCTGGTCGGCTGCTATGTCGTGGCGCACGGTCACCTCACCCCCGGGGGCGGGTTCCAGGGTGGTGTGGTGCTGGCGACCGGCGTACACCTGCTCTACCTCGCCGGTGACTACCGGGTGTTGGAGAGGCTGCGGCCGATGCGGCTCTTCGACCTCACCGAGTCCATCGGCGCGGTCGGCTTCTTGGTGGTGGGGCTGACCGGGTTGTTCGCCTCGGGCTCGTTCCTGTCCAACTGGCTCCCGCTTGGTCGATTCAACCGACTGCTGTCGGCCGGGACGGTGCCCCTGCTCAATGTGCTGGTGGGGCTGGAGGTCGGCTCGGCGATGGTGCTGCTGCTGGCCAGGTTCCTCGACCAGGCACTCCTGGTCCGACGCGAGGGCGAGGACGCGGATGCTTGATCTCCTCCCGTACGTCGTTGCCGTGTGGCTCCTCCTCGCTGCCTGCATCGGAATCGCGACGAGTCACAACTACGTGCAAGCGGTGGTGTGCGTCTCCCTGCTCCAGTCTTCGACGTACCTCCTTCTGCTCGCGATCGGCTACACCCGAGGTGGTACGGCGCCGGTCTTCGCCGACGCCTCCCCCCATGCCGTGGTCGCCGATCCGGTCGTCCAGGCAATGACCCTGACCGACGTCGTGGTGGGCGCGGCGGTGACCGCCTTGTTGCTCGCGTTGGCCCTGCAAGTGGTCAAGCAGCACGGCACTCTCGACCCCGACGAGGTGCGCTCGCTCGAAGAGGGGCGGGACGAGTGAGCAGCGCCCCCGCCACCACGTTGGACACCCTGGCGGTGCTGCTCGTCGTCGGACCGTTGGCCGGCGCCGGAGTGGTGGCGGCGCTGGGTGCGTGGCCGCGGACCCGCCGACTGGCCGACGTGCTGACCGTGCTGGTTGCGGCGGTCACGCTGGTGGCTGCTGGCCTCGCCGTCCACCTCTCCCGCGGGGGCGGGAGCGTCGTGTGGCTGGGAGGGTGGCGCCCTCGACACGGGGAGTCGGTGGGGATCGCGCTCGTGGCCGACCGGCCCGCCCTCCTCGTCGTGGTCCTCGTCGCCGTGCTCACCCTGGTGGCTCTGGCCTACTCCTGGCACTTCCTGGAGGACACCGGCTCCGGCTACCAGGTGCTGATGTTGACCCTGCTCGGGTCGATGGCCGGCTTCTGCTTGGCGGGGGACCTGTTCAACGCCTTCGTCTGGTTTGAAGTGATGGGAGTCGGCGCCTCCGCCCTCACGGGGATGCGGATCGAGGAGCCGCGCAGCGTGCACGGCGCCCTGACGTTCGCGGTGGTCAACAGCGTCGGCGGGTCGTTCAGCCTGGTCGGCATCGCGCTGCTCTACGCGCGCACCGGAGAACTCGATCTGGCCGCCGTGGGTCGCCAGCTCGCGGGCCGTCAAGTGGACGGGCTGGTGCTGGCGGCGACGGTGCTGCTGTTCTGCGGCGTACTGGTGAAGCTGGCGGTGGTGCCGTTCCACTTCTGGACCGCCGACGCCGAGGCGGTGGCGCCCACTCCGGTGTGCGTGATGCTCTCCGGGGCGATGATCACGGTGTCGGCCTTCGCGCTTGCGCGGTGGTGGTGGGTGGTGTTCTCCGGTGCGGTCGACCCGGCGGTGGTCGAGCGGGCACTGCTCGCCTTCGGAGCGGTCACAGCCGTGGTCGCCGCACTGATGTGCACGGTCCAGCGGCACGTCAAGCGTCTGTTGGCGTACTCGACGGTGAGCCATGCCGGCGTGCTGCTCTGTGCCGTCGGACTACTCAGCTCCCAAGGTCTTGCGGCAGCCGGTCTGTATGCGGTCGGTCACGCGGCGACCAAGGGCGCGCTGTTCCTGGTGACCGGGAACCTCCTCAACCGGTTCGGCACCGTGGATGAGCACGAGTTGCACGGAGTCGGCAGGGGCATGCCCGGCACTTGTCTGCTGTTCGTGCTCGGTGGTCTGTCCCTGGCCGGGCTTCCCCCGCTGGGAACCTGGACGGGGAAGTCGGCACTGGAGGAGGCCAGCCACGCGGCGGGAACCTCTTGGCTGCCTTGGGTGGTCGCATTCTCATCGGTGCTGACGGGCGCGTCGGTCCTGCGGGTGGCCGGCCGGGTGTGGCTCGGGCTCGGCCCGCCCTTAGCGAACGACGGCGGCCACGGGGAGGAGCCGGAGAACGACGAGTCCCCGAGGCACCGCTGGTGGCTGACCGTCCCGCCCTGGGTGCTACTCGTGGCCGGCGTCGGAGTCGTGTTACCTCCCGTCAGGACGGCGGTGACCTCGGCGGCCGGTTCGGTCACCGACGCTTCCGGCTATGCCGCCGCGGTGCTGCAGAACACCGCGCTCCCGGCCGTGCACCTCGGAGCAGCCCCGCTGTGGACCATGCCGGGAGTGCTCAGCGGGGTGCTCAGTGCGGTCGCGGCGGTCGGACTGGCCGCTGCGATGATCTGGTCGCGCTCGCTCGCCCCACTGATCGTCGTACGCCGGCTCCTGCGCGTGCCGCTGGGGATGCTGCAAGGAGTACACCGCGCACACCTGGGCGACTACGTCGGCTGGTTGCTGCTCGGAACGGGCGTCCTCGGGCTGCTGGTCTTCAGCTGACGGATGAGCATGCTCTTGTTGGGCGGCTGCGTGCCCGGGCGGGCTGTGTACGGGGTCGGGCACGAAAGCAGCAGAGAAGAAGGGCAGTCACCCGGTGGGCGGGCCCTGCCCCGGCTCCAGTTCCGCAGCTGGTCACCCGGCGCCGCCCGGCCCGGGCTGACCCGGGTTGCCTGCGTAACTGAGCACAGCCCCGGTTGCGCGGGTCACGACGCCCTATCTGCCCGCGTAACTGAGCACAGCCCCGGTTGCGCGGGTCACGACGCCCTATCTGCCCGTGTAACTGAGCAC
>JBOHDW010000078.1:0-3804 GCA_050700795.1 Nocardioidaceae bacterium
AATCAACGTAAGGGTAGGTGGACGGCGTCGAAGACCAGCCGCTTGGGTACGCCGAGCCGGGTGGCCACCTCGCGGATCGCCTCCTTGCGGGACAGGCCGGCCGCCTCGCTCTCGGCGACCCGCGCCGCCAGCGTGGCCGGCTCCGTCTCCGCCAGCGAGTCCGGTACGCCGCCCACCACGACCGTCACCTCCCCGCGTACGCCGTCGGCCGCCCACGCCGCGATCTCGTCGAGCACTCCGCGTCGTACCTCCTCGTGGGTCTTGGTGAGCTCCCGACAGACCGCCACCGGACGATCCCCCCCGAACGCCGCCGCCATCGCCAGCAACGTCGCCGGGGTCCGGTGCGGCGCCTCGAAGAAGACCATCGTCCGCGGCTCCCCGGCGAGCTCGGCGAGCCGGCGGGCCCGCTCCCCCGCCTTGCGCGGCAGGAACCCCTCGAAGCAGAACCGGTCCACGGGCAGCCCCGAGACCGCGAGCGCGGTGAGCACCGCCGACGGCCCAGGTACGACGGTCACCGCGATGTCGCGCGCCACCGCGGCGGCGACCAGGCGGTACCCCGGATCGGAGACCGACGGCATCCCCGCATCGGTGACCAGCACGACCCGCGAGCCCTGCTCCAGCGCCTCCACCAAGGTCGTCGTACGAGTGTGCTCGTTGCCCTCGAAGTAGCTCACCACGCGGCCGCGGATCGTCACGCCGAGCTCGGTCGCCAGCCGTTTGAGCCTGCGGGTGTCCTCCGCCGCAACGACGTCCGCGCCGGCCAGCTCCTCGGCCAACCGCGGCGGCGCGTCGGCGACCCGCCCGATGGGGGTCGCCGCGAGCACGAGCACGCCGGTCACCAAGCGATCATCGCAGGTCGCCCTCGTAGAGTTGCGCGCGTGACAGCCCCTCCCGTCGAGCGACGACGCACCCGGGGGCTCTCCCGTACGGCGGACGGCCGGGTCGTTCCCAGCGCCCGGCGACGACTGGTCCCATCGGTGCGCCACGAGGACCGGTGGGCCGGATGGATGATCACGTTCTGCCTCGGCGCGCTGGCGCTGTTCCTCAGGCTGTGGCACCTCGGCCGCGACAAGGCGTTCCAGTTCGACGAGACCTACTACGCCAAGGACGCCTGGTCCCTGATCCACCACGGCTACGTCACCAACTACGTCGCCAACGCGAACGACAAGATCCTCGGCGGCCAGGTGAACGGGCTGTTCACCAAGGATCCGGAGATGATCGTGCACCCCGAGATCGGGAAGTGGCTGATCGGAGCCGGTGAGGCGATCTTCGGGATGAACCCGTTCGGCTGGCGCTTCGCCGCGGCGATCGCCGGGTCGCTGATGGTGATGGTGATGGTGCGCATCGCCCGCCGGATCACCGGGTCCAACCTTCTCGGTGCCACGGCGGGGCTGCTGCTGTGCGCCGACGGGCTCCAGTTCGTGCTGTCGCGAATGGCGCTGCTCGACATCTTCATGGCGCTGTTCCTGCTGTCGGCCGTGTCGTGCCTAGTGGCCGACCGCGACTGGGGGCGGATGCGACTGGCCGGCGTCGTACCTCCCGGCTACCGGACCACCGCCCGCGACTGGGGTCCGGTCAGACCGTTGCTGTGGCGACCGTGGAGGCTGGCTGCCGGACTCCTGTTCGGGCTCGCGCTCGGCACCAAGTGGGACGCGATCTTCCCGCTCGCGGCACTGGGGTTGTTGGTCTGGATGTGGGACGCCGGCGCGCGTCGCTCACTCGGCGTGCGCCACCCACGACTGCGGTCCTTCGTCGTCGATGCGGTCCCCGCCTTCGGCTACCTGGTCGTGATCAGCGCGGTGGTCTACGTGCTCAGCTGGACCGGCTTTCTGCTGCACGCGCAGGTCTACGAGCGCTCGCTGTCGCACACCCAGTACGGCCCCTACTGGGGCAGCTACGTGACAAAGCCCTGGCACGGCTTCGACCTGCTCCGGTCGCTGCGCGACCTGTGGAACTACCACGTCGACGTCTTCAACTTCCACACCAAGTTCCTCAACAGCGCCCACCACACCTACCAGTCGAAGCCGGAGGGGTGGCTCATCTTGGACCGCCCGGTCGGCGTCCAGGCCGACCTGGGCATCAAGCCGGGGGTCGACGGCTGCAACGCGCCCATCGGCAGCACGTGTCTGCGCCAGACCATCCTGCTCGGTACGCCGGCGCTGTGGTGGGGCGGTGCGCTCGCGCTGCTGTTCTCCACCTACGGCTGGCTCGGCAAGCGCGACTGGCGCTACGGGCTGGTGATCGTGGGGACGCTGTCCACCTGGCTGCCCTGGATCCGGTATGACGCCCGGCCGATCTTCTCCTACTACTCGATCGCGATCCTGCCGTTCCTCGTGCTGGGGATCGTGCTGGTCATCGGGACGATGATGGGCGGCCCCGACGCGTCGTACCGCCGCAGGCTGTGGGGTACGTCGATCGCCGGCGCCTTCGTGGTGCTCGTGGTGCTGAACTTCGCGTGGTTCTGGCCCATCTACGTCGGCGACCTGATCAGCACCCCGCACTGGCTTGAGCGGATCTGGTTCAAGCAGTGGATCTAGCCCAGCTTGTAGGGCCGGATCGTCAGCAGCTTCACCTTCGTGCTCCGGCAGCCCGTGCCGGCCTGCGCGACGTACAGCGACGCGGTCTGGTTGGGCGGGTAGACGCGCAGACCGTCCACCTTCACCGGTCGGCAGGTCGTGGAGTCGTAGTTGCCGGCCTCGACCTCCTGCAGGACGGCGACCGCTCTCTTGCCCGGGGCCAACCGGAGCTTGGCCGGGTTGCCCTGACGACTCGCCGGTGCACCGACCTGGGTGCCGTCGCCACCGCCGACATAGGAGACCCCGCCGAACCCTCCGGTCGTACAGGTCCGGCCACTCACGTTGGTGAGCACCACGGTGACGTAGGTGCTACCCGCGGCGCCATCGGGGCGGCCGAGGGAGAGCTTGAGGTCGGCGGTGCTGCACGCCGGCACCTGCCGGGTCGTGCCGCCGGACGCCGGCGACGCCGTCGCCTTGGTGTGGTTCGTGCTGCCGTGGGCGGCGGTGGGCGTGGTCGGCTGCGAGCCGCACGCCGTACAGACGGCCGCGAGCACCGCGGCCAGGACCAGTGTTCCGGTGGCCTTCATGGCGATCCCTCCTCATACCCGGTTCGCCTCTAAGACGCATCATTCCCCGTCGGGGTTGCTCGTGGGGGGAGATCGACGTGGACTTCTCGCGATCGCGGACCCTCAGCGGGCGAGAAGAGCGCTCCCGCTGACGACCAACCCGACCACCTTCGCCAGCTCGAGGGCGACGTAGGCGTAGTGCACCCGCGATCGGGGTGCGTCCGCCCCGCCCAGGACCAGGTTGGTCCGGGCGGTCAGCCGAGGACGGACCGCGACCACCTGGGCCAGCAGCGCGAGTACGGCGACCGCGGCGCCGACCACGGGGAGGGTCGACGGGGGGTCGAGCACGAGGGTGACCACGAGCACCGCGGCCAGCACCGCCTCAACGGAGTTGAGCGCGCGGAACACCAGCCGGCCGATGCCGAGCCCGATCCGCAACGTGACGTCGGGGGCACGGAACTTGAGGGGGGTCTCCAGGAACGAGATGGCCAGCACCATGCCGAGCCACCCGAAGCAGACCGCGGCTCCGATCGCGTCGGCCGTGCTCATGGCAGGGCCCGCAGGGCACGAGGGCCGACGACGGAGATGGTCACGTCGCCACGGCCCCGAGGTGGGCGAGGCAGAGGTCCGGCTCGTGGAACGGCTCCAGCCGGTCGACGGTGACCGCGGCCTTCCGCGCGGCGAGGGCACCTTGCATCAGCCCCAGGTGCACCGGGCAGACG
>JBOHDW010000079.1:0-5047 GCA_050700795.1 Nocardioidaceae bacterium
CCAGAACACCTTCCACTGGTCGAAGCCGTAGAGCATCGCGGGCAGGTTGACCGCCAGCCACGCGACGGCGGTCGCCAGCACCGTTCTCGCGAACGGCCTGAGCCGGTGCCTCCGGATGCACACCACCAACAGCGCACCCAGCAGGAACAACGGGTACAGCTTGGTGGCGGTGCCGAGCCCGATCAGGACCCCGGTCAGCAGTGGCCGGCCGCGCGACCAGGCCCAGAGCGCGCCCGCCACGGCGCAGACCGCGATCAGGTCCCAGTTGATCAGGCCGGCGAGCGCCAGCGTCGGTGCGGCCGCGAAGGCCATCGCGTCCCAGGGGCGGCCCCGGTGCACCCCGACCAGGAAGAAGGCGGCCAGCAACGCGAAGGGTGCCAGCAGGACGGCGGTCACATCGAAGTACAACCAGGACTCCTCGGCCACGCCGGGCATCCCGTAGACCTGGTCGACCGGGACACCGGCGCGGACCGAGACGTCGGGCCAGCCGCGCAGCGCCTGCGTCACCAGCGCCGCGTCGTAGGCGAAGTACCCGATGACGACCGGGTACTCCATGGTGTCGTAGCGACCGTCGCTGTTGCTGTAGGGGACCAGGCGTTCGGCGAAGCCGCGTCCGGTATACAAGTAGGGGATGTCGGAGTAGCACATCTCCGCGTAGCGCTCGTTGCCGCCGGCCCAGTGCTGGGCCACGCACGGTCCCTTCTGGATGAGGCCGAGCATCAGCACCACCGCCGCGACCGCCAGGACGACCCGGACCGGCGTCCACCAGGGGTGGCCCGAGCCGTGCGCCCCCGCGGGCCCACCGACGCCCTCGCTCGCGGCCGTCACGAGGGGGTCCTCCCCGGACGGCCGCACCAGGTCGGTCATCCCCCAGGTGACCCGGTCTGCCCGGGAAGCAGCGGGCTCCCGGTCGGCGGCCCGCTCGGCGGAGAGACCGGAGAGCTCGGTGGCGGCGGTGCCGACGACGTCGGCGGGGGCGCGGAGGAGCTCGGCGGCGGCGCGCTGGACTTGGTGTGCTTCGGCGGCGGTGGCGGCGTGTACGGCGCCGTTCCCTGGGCCAGGTTGGTCGCCTTGAGGTTCGCCGGGGGTGGGAACTGCTCGACGGGCAGTCCGGCCAGGGCCGCCTCCATCGTCGCGGTCCAGGTCATCGTCGGGAAGTCCGCCCCGAAGTACGACGGCAGGTACCCGTTCAACGCCTCGTTCCCCTTGCCGCGCACGTACATCACCGCCGTGGACAGCTGGGGGGTGAACCCGACGAACCACGACGACGACACGTCACCGGCCGCGTTCGTGGCGGTGCCGGTCTTCCCGGCGGCCGGCCGCCCCAGGCTCAACGCGTTGGTGCCGGTGCCGTGCTGGACCACCTGCTGCATCGCATAGCTGACGTCGGCCGCCACCTTCTTGGAGATCACCTGCTGGGTGGAGATCTTCTTCTGGTAGCGCACCTTCCCGTCGGAGTCGGTGACCCGCTGGACGTCGTACCAGCTCTTCGCGAGGCCGCCGTCCGCGATCGTGCCGTAGGCGTTGGCCATGTCGATGGGGCTGATCGTCGCCGACCCCAGCGCGATCCCGGAGTTCGCCACCAGCCCCGGGGCGGTCTTCGGGATGCCCATCGCGGTGGCCGTGTCGAGGATCTTCTGCGGGCCGTCCTTCATCGCCACGGTCAGGTCGGCGAAGGCGGTGTTGACCGACTGCTCGAGGCCGGTCAGCAACGTGATCTTGGCCCCGTAGTCGTTGCCGCCGTTCGCCCCCTCGTTCACCACGGTGTGCCCGTCGGCGTACGTGTAGGGCGAGTTCCCGTCGAAGCGACTCTGAAGCGAGAAGCCGTCCTTCAGGGCCGCGGAGAGGGCGAACGGCTTGAAGGCCGACCCCGGTGACCCGCCGGCCAGCGCCCAGTTGATCCCACCGTTCGACTTCACATAGCTCTGACCGGCGTAGAAGCCCCGGAGAGCACCGGTCTGCGGGTCGACCGACGCGACCGCGACGTGCAGCGCCTTGAGCCCCTTCGGCCGCTCCGTGCGTACGGCGTGCAGGGCCGCCCGCATCGTGCCCCTGGTGAAGGTCGTGGTCACCCGTAGGCCGCCGCCGTCGATCTCGGCGTCGCTGAACCCCTCCGCCTCGAGGGACTTGCGCACCATCTCCAGCATGTAGCCCTTCTGGCCGGCGTACACGTTGCTCTGCGGGATCCGTGGGAACGCCGGCAGGTGCGCACCGAGCCGGGTGGCGTCGGCCTGCGACAGGTTGCCCATCGTGACCATCCCGTTGAGCACGTAGCGGTAGCGCACGAGCAGGGCCGCCCTGTTCCGGCTGCCGCCGGCGGGGTCGAGCGCGCTCGGCGAGTTCAGTACCGAGGCGAGCACGGCACCCTGAGCGACCGACAGCTGGTCGGCGTTGACGTTGAAGTACGCGTTCGCGGCCGCCTGGATCCCATAGGCGCCACGACCGAAGTAGATCGTGTTGAGGTACCCCTGCAGGATCTCGTTCTTGGACCTCGTCTGCTGCATCTTCAGCGACAGGAAGGCCTCCTTGATCTTGCGGGTGATCGTGCGCTGTTGGGTCAGGTAGAGCACCTTGACGTACTGCTGGGTGATCGTCGAGGCGCCCTGGGTCGCATTGCCCTGAGCGTTGGAGAAGGCCGCTCGCAGAATGCTCTTGGGGTCGATCCCCTTGTTCGTGTAGAAGGTGCGGTCCTCGGCCGCGATCACCGCGTCCTGGACCGACTTGGGCACCTGCGAGAGCGGGACGCTGGTGCGATTCTGGGTGGCGAACTTGCCGAGGACGTGGGTCCCGTCCTTGTAGTAGACCAGGGTGGTCTGGGCCTCGAAGGCCTGGTTCGGGTCGGGGATGGTGGTGTGCGCGTAGGCATACCAGAAGGCTCCAACCAGGAGCAGGAACCCGGCCAGCACGGTCAGCAGCCCCCACTTGACGATCCGGCGCCCCCAGCCGCCCTTCGACCTGGCGGCCCGGCGTGAGGTGCGGGTGCCGCCGGCCTCGGGCTTGGCCGACCGCCTGCCCGCGCCGGAGGACGCCTTGCGTGCGGGCGTGCGCCTGGTGGCCTTGCGCTGGATCAACGGATTCTCCGGGTGGGCGTTCCGGGTGGGGGTGACCCGGGCGGATCGGCTGCGAGACGACGCCTGGCCGGCCCGCCTCGCCGAACAGGGTACGGGGAGAGGCTGAGAGTTCGGCAAATCCCGACCCGACGCGCGGCCGTGCCCCGTGGAGTTGCGCTACCCCCCCGATATATCGCTACGATAGGTACTTCCGATATCACGCGTGCCGCTCCGGACACTCCGGGGAGCCCGGCTCCGCGGTTTGAGATGACAGGTGGATCGTGACCCGACGCGGCGAAACCCTCGAGCTGGCCGTCCTCGGGCTGCTGCACGGGTCGCCCATGCACGGGTACGAGCTGCGCAAGCGGCTCAACGGCGTCCTGGGCTGGGGACGGGTGCTGTCCTACGGCTCGCTCTACCCGGCACTGAAGAAGATGCTGCGCGCCGGGTGGATCGCCGAGCACGTCACGGCGCCGGAGCCCGGGGCGGTCAGCCGCCGGCAGCGGATCGTCTACGAGCTGACCCCGGTCGGCGAGGATCGCTTCGTCAAGCTGATGGGAGAGTCGGGACCCTCGGCCTGGGAGGACGACAACTTCGACGTGCGCTTCGCGTTCTTCAGCCGGACCGACATGGAGATCAGGTTGCGGATCCTCGAAGGGCGACGCAGCCGGCTCGAGGAGCGGCTCGAGCGGGTGCAGGGTCAGCTCGACAAGACCCAGCAGGAGATGGACCGCTACGCCACCGAGCTGCAGCGCCACGGCGTGGAGTCCGTCGAACGCGAGGTCCGGTGGCTCTCGGACCTCATCAACGCGGAGCGCAACCCGCCGCTGCACCCGACCACCACCGCGCACACCGACTGAGAAGAAGACCAATGACACAACCGCGAAATGTGAGCTCACAAGGAGAGGCCATGGGCAAGGTTCGAGTCGCCATCGTGGGAGTCGGCAACTGCGCCACCTCCCTGATCCAGGGTGTGGAGTACTACCGGGACGCCGACCCGACCGCGACGGTCCCTGGCCTGATGCACGTCGCGTTCGGCGACTACCACGTCTCGGACATCGAGTTCGTCGCGGCGTTCGACGTCGACGCCAAGAAGGTCGGCTTCGACCTGTCCGAGGCGACGGTGGCGTCTGAGAACAACACGATCAAGATCGCGGACGTGCCGCCGCTCGGCGTCACGGTGCAGCGCGGCCCGACGTACGACGGCCTCGGCAAGTACTACCTCGAGACGATCGACGAGTCGGATGCGGAGCCGGTCGACGTGGTCGCCGTCCTGCGCGACGCCAATGCGGACGTGCTGGTCTCCTACCTCCCGGTCGGCTCGGAGAAGGCCGACAAGTTCTACGCCCAGTGCGCCATCGACGCAGGGGTCGCCTTCGTGAACGCGCTTCCCGTCTTCATCGCCTCGGACCCCGCGTGGGCGAAGAAGTTCGAGGATGCCGGCGTCCCGATCATCGGTGACGACATCAAGTCACAGGTGGGTGCGACGATCACCCACCGCGTGCTCGCCAAGCTCTTCGAGGACCGCGGCGTGGCGCTGGACCGCACCTACCAGCTCAACGTCGGCGGCAATATGGACTTCAAGAACATGCTCGAGCGCGAGCGGCTGATGTCGAAGAAGATCTCCAAGACGCAGTCGGTCACCTCGAACCTCCAGCACGACCTCGGCGCCCGCAACGTGCACATCGGGCCGTCGGACTACGTGGCCTGGCTCGACGACCGGAAGTGGGCCTACGTCCGCCTCGAAGGTCGCGCGTTCGGGGATGTGCCGCTGAACCTCGAGTACAAGCTCGAGGTCTGGGACTCGCCGAACAGCGCCGGCATCATCATCGACGCCGTCCGGGCGGCCAAGATCGCCCTCGACCGGGGCATCGGTGGGCCGATCCTGTCCGCGGCGACCTACCTGATGAAGTCCCCACCGGTGCAGATGCCCGACGACCAGGGCCGTGTCCAGCTCGAGGCGTTCATCCGGGGCGACGTCGAGCGCTGACCCGAAG
>JBOHDW010000080.1:0-3144 GCA_050700795.1 Nocardioidaceae bacterium
CGCGAAGATCTCGGCGATCTTGTCGATCTTCTCCAGCAACTGGTCGGCGACCTTGACGTCCCAGGACGCCTTCGTGCCGCCGGCGCCGGCGAGCTTGGTGGCCTCGTTGACCAGCGTGTGCAGCTGCGGGTACTTCTCGAAGTGAGGAGGCTTGAAGTAGTCGGTCCACAGCACCCAGAGGTGATGCTTGACCAGCTCCGAGCGCTGCTCCTTGATGAGCACCGCGCGGGTGCGGAAGTCCGGGTCGTCGTTGTCGGCGAGCTTGCCGATGATGGCCTTGACCGACTCCGCCTCGATCCGGGCCTGGGCCGGGTCGTAGACCCCGCACGGCAGGTCACAGTGGGCGTGGACTTCCAGGGTCGGGGCGAAAAGTCGCTCGAGCATCCGTCATCCCTTCTCAGGTCTTGCCGAGTCCAAGTACCTCGGTTCGCCTGCGACACTACTCCGGGATCTGCCGGGCTCATCGAGGGGATTGAGGTCCATGGCCGGTGCGGGCCGCGCGTGGGGGATGGCCGTCGTACGCGGGCGCTCGATGCTCCCGACCCTGCACGACGGAGACCGGTTGTTGGTTCGCCATGGCGGTGCACCCGGGCCTGGGCGGTTGGTGGTGGCGCGGTTCCCCGACGGGAGGTTGACGGTGAAGCGGGCGGTACGCCGTACCGGATCGCGTTGGTGGGTGGCCGCCGATAACGCCGAGGAGGGCGTCGACTCGCGGCACGTCGGCCCGGTGCCGGCGTACGACGTGGTCGCGGTGGTGCGGGCCCGTTTGTGGCCCCGGCCGCAGCGGCTGTAACGCGTCTGGACGCCCGCCATCAGTGCGGTTCGGCTATGACAGACTCGTCGCGCCATGGCCGCCACCTTCGACCCGCACGACCCGGTCTTCCGCCTGCACGAACGCGGGAAGATGGCGGTCGTCTCGACGGTGCCCCTCGTCGACGGTGCCGATCTCTCGCTGGCCTATACGCCGGGCGTGGCCGAGGTCTGCGAGGCGATCGCCGCGGAGCCCGGCCTGGTCGACGACTACACCTGGGTGTCGAACACGGTGGCGGTGGTGACCGACGGGACGGCGGTGCTCGGCCTCGGCGACATCGGCCCGGCGGCGGCGATGCCCGTCATGGAGGGCAAGGCCGTGCTGTTCAAGCAGTTCGCGGGCGTGGACGCCGTGCCGATCTGCCTGGCCACCAAGGACACCGACGAGATCGTCGAGACCGTGGTGCGGTTGGCGCCGAGCTTCGGTGGGATCAACCTCGAGGACATCTCGGCGCCCCGCTGCTTCGACATCGAGGCGCGGCTCAAGGCGCTTCTGGACATCCCGGTCTTCCACGACGACCAGCACGGCACCGCGGTGGTGGCGCTGGCCGCGCTCACGAGTGCGTTGCGCCTCACCGGTCGGTCCGTCGACGCCGTCCGCGTGGTGATCTCCGGGGCCGGAGCCGCGGGTGTCGCGGTTGCCCGGATCCTGCTCGCGGCGGGGGTGCGCGACCTTGCGGTCACCGACCGTCGCGGCGTACTCCATTCGTCGCGGGGGGACCTCACGCCGGTCAAGCACGCCCTTGCGGTGGACACGGCCGACCGGACCGGACGCGTCGGCTCGCTGGGCGACGTGCTCCCCGGCGCCGACGTCTTCATCGGCGTCTCGGGTGGCACCATCCCCGAGGAGCAGGTCGCCACAATGGCCGACGAGGCGATCATCTTCGCGCTGGCGAACCCGAATCCGGAGGTCGCCCCCGGGGTGGCGCACCGACACGCGCGCGTGGTGGCGACGGGACGGTCCGACTACCCGAACCAGATCAACAACGTGCTGGCGTTCCCGGGGATCTTCCGGGGGGCGTTCGACGTCCGCGCCCGGTCGATCACCGAGGGGATGAAGCTGGCGGCGGCCAACGCGCTCGCCGGGCTGGTCGGCGACGATCTGGCCGACGACTACATCGTGCCGTCACCGTTCGACGAGCGGGTGGGGCCAGCGGTGGCCACCGCGGTCGCCGCGGCGGCACGGGCGGACGGGGTCGCCCGCCGCTAGCCCTCCCGCGCAACGTCATCACATGTGGTCGCTCGAGCAGCCAGATGTGATGACGTCCGGCGGGTCGATAGGGTCGGGCCATGTTCGCCGTGTACGCCGAGTCGCTATCCAGTGAGGACCCACTGGCGGGGCTCGTGATCGGTGAGCGACCCGACCCGGTGGCCGAGCCCGGCTGGACCGTCGTACGCGTGAAGGCGTCGGCGCTCAACCATCACGACCTGTGGTCCCTGCGCGGGGTCGGCCTGGCCGAGTCCGCACTCCCGATGGTGCTCGGGTGCGACGCGGCGGGGTACGACGAGGACGGCAACGAGGTGGTCGTGCACGCCGTCATCAGCGACCCGTCGTGGGTGGGGGACGAGACCCTCGACCCGAAGCGGTCGTTGCTCAGCGAGCGCTATCAGGGGACCTTCGCCGACGCCGTCGTGGTGCCGCGCCGCAACGTGGTCCCGAAACCCGCCTCCCTGTCGTTCGAGGAGGCGGCCTGCCTGCCGACGGCGTGGCTCACGGCGTACCGGATGCTCTTCACGCGGAGCGGCCTCAGGCCGGGGGACAGTGTCCTCGTCCAGGGGGCCGGCGGCGGTGTGGCGACCGCGCTGATCTCGCTCGCGCGCGCGACCGGGATGCGGGTCTACGCCACCAGCCGGGACGAGGCGAAGCGGCAACGCGCGATCGAGCTCGGCGCCCACGAGGTCTTCGAACCCGGCGCCCGGCTGCCCCAGCGGGTGGATGCCGTGATGGAGACGGTCGGGCGCGCGACCTGGTCACACTCGGTCAAGGCGCTGCGCCCCGGCGGCACCATCGTGCTGTCGGGTACGACGAGCGGGCCGAACCCCGACAACGCCGAGCTCACCCGGGTGTTCTTCCTGCAACTGCGGGTGATCGGCTCAACGATGGGGACGCGCGCCGAGCTCGCGGCGCTCGCCGAGCTGCTCGACGTGACCGGCGTGCGGCCCGTCATCGACCGGGTGCTGCCGATGGAGCAGGCCCGGGATGGGTTCGCCGCGATGGCCGCCGGCGAGCTCTTCGGCAAGGTCGTCCTCACCCGCTGACGTCAACCCCACCCCTGCCCCGCCCCCTCCCGTTGAGTCGGGGGTTCTGCCCCGTTGAGTCGGGGGTTCTGCCCC
>JBOHDW010000081.1:0-3890 GCA_050700795.1 Nocardioidaceae bacterium
ATCCACGACAGCAACGTCGTCGGCGAGGAGTGGATCCACATCCCCGCACTCGGCGGTCTGCTGATCCGGCTGCACAACCCGGTGACGATCTTGTTGGTCTTCCTAGCCCTCGGCGTCCCCGGCTCGAAGACCACCTCTGCCAAGCGTTCCGAGCCGGAGGACTCCCGGGCCGTCAGCCACGCGGGCTAGCCAGCAGCTGCCCGGTCACGGCGCCGGCGGCACGTAACCGGTGGGGTTGTCACCCAGGTCCACGATCGCGGCGACCGGTCCACCGCCGTCCGGCCCCTGGTGGGCCGCGGAGACCGAGACGAACACCGCCGGATCGCCGGTGACCGCCGCGGTGACGCCGCCGACGGCCGCCTTGATCTGCCGATGCCAGTGCACGTCGGAGTCGTCGAGCATGGCGTTGCGGCGGCCGTGCACCATCCCGTCCTGGCTGGCCTCGCACTTGAGGAAGACGTTGACCAGCCGGCCCTCGAGATCGGTCCAGTGCGGCCGGTCGGGCAGCTCGAGGCCGGCGTCGTGGATCGCCGCCCAGATGCCGTCCTGGTCCAGCGCGTCGGTCATCACCGAGTGACCGATCCGGTAGCGACCACCCACGCCGGCGGCGTTGCCGACCACCACGACCTGAGCACGGTCGAGCTCCACGCCGCTGGAGCACGACGCGACCCTGGAGTACAGGTCGCGGTTGTGCATCACGTCGGCGTCGGTGGGCATCTCGATCTCCCCGAGTGCGACGGCGATGCCCAGCGCCGTACAGCCGTTGGACAGGTCCATCGACTCGTGCGTGTGCTCGGTCCAGACGGTCTTCCCCCGACTCTTCGCGTCGAGGATCGTGTGGATGGTCAGCAGCGGGGTCTTGGTCTGCACGTAGTGCACGTCCTCGGGGTCGGAGATCCCGGCCCGCTCCATGGCGACCTTCACCGCGGCGGCCACCTTCGTCACCATCGCGACCCGGCCGATGTCCTCGGGAAGCAGCTGGTCGCTCATCGCGAACCCGACGGTGAGGCGCGGTTCGTCGCTCGCCTCGGCCTCCCCATCGGGAACCGTCGCGAAGACCGTGGCATGGGGGCTGATCACCCCGTCGGTGCCGCCCGACCAGACGATCGGAACCTGCATCACGTCCTCGCGGCTTCGGGTGCCCTTCTCCACCAGGACGTCGCGGAACGCGTGGTCGGCGATGATCCGGGTGTAGTCGTTGACGCCTCCGTTGCCCTCGGTCTTGCCGATCACCGCGATCACCCGGTCGGCATCCATCACGCCGGAGTCGATCAGGTCGGCCAGCCCGCTGGCGTCGGCCACCGAGAGGATCGGGACCTTGCGTACCTCGATTGCTTGGGGCATCTGCGCTGCTTCCTTTCGCCGGGTTCGGTCAGTCGGGTACGACGACGGTGCCGGCCTCCCCGGCAACGGCGTCGACGATGTGCTGCAGGTTGCTGATCACGGAGGAGGCGCCGCCGGCTTCGACGAAACGGCACGCGGCGTCGACCTTCGGGCCCATCGAGCCGCTCGCGAAGTGGCCCTCGCCCGCCAACTCTCGGAGACGGCCGACCGCGACCCGGCCCAGGGGCTCGGCCTGCGGCGTACCGAAGCGGAGCACGGCGTTCGGCACGTCTGTCGCGATGACGAGCACCTCGGCACCCACCCCCTTCGCCAGGAGCGCGGCTCCGAGGTCCTTGTCGATGACCGCCTCCACCCCGCGCAGCCCCTCGGCGCCGCGAACCACGGGGATCCCGCCGCCGCCGTTGGCCACCACCAGGAAGCCGGCGTCGACCAGGGCGGTCACGGCGGGAGCGTCGAGGATCTCTCGCGGCTCGGGCGAGGCGACCACACGTCGCCAGCCCTTCTCCCCGCGGTCCTCCCAGGTCTCGCCGTGCTCGATCAGCAGCGCGGCCTCGTCCTCCGGGAGGAAGCGGCCGATCGGCTTCGTCGGTCTGGTGAAGCCGGGATCGTCGGCGTCCACGAGAGTGCGGGTGACGACTGCGGCCGCGGGCTTCGTGGTGCCGCGGCGGGCCAGTGCGGCCTCGAGTGCATTCATCAAGACGAACCCCAACGTGGCCTGGGTCGATGCGCCGCACCAGTCCAGCGGCACGGGGGGTACGACGGACGCGGCCAGCTCGTTCTTCACCAGCAGGTTGCCGACCTGAGGGCCGTTGCCGTGGGTGACCACGACCTCGATGTCATGGACCAGCAGCTCGGCGACCGCCTCCATCGCCACCTGGGCGGCGTCGATCTGGTCCTCCGACCGGGCGCGCCCCTCCGGAGAGGTCATGGCGTTGCCGCCGAGCGCCAACACGATCCGCATGCGCGAAATCTAGCCGCTCGACCCTCGGCGCCTGATCAGCGCCCTCCCGCGACGCGCAGGGTGGCGCCGGTGAGGTAGGGACAGTCGTCACCGATCAGCCAGGTGATCGCGGCGGCCACCTCATCGGGTTCGCCGACCCGGCCGAGGGGGACCAGCGGCCCCACCCGATCCGGACGTCCCGGGTCCCCGGCGTCGGCGTGGATACCGGTGGCGACGATCCCCGGGGCCACCCCGTTGACCCGGATCCCCTCCCTGGCGACCTCCTGGGCCAGCCCCATCGTCAGGGCGTCGACACCCGCCTTGGCCGCCGCGTAATGGACGTACTCGTGGGCGGCCCCGAGGGTGGCGGCCGCGGAGGAGACGTTGACGATCACCCCGCCGCCGCCGCCCCGGGTGATGCTCATCGCTCGCACGGCGGCCCGTGCGCAGAGCACCGCACCGGTGAGGTTCATGGCGATCACGGAGCCGATCACGTCGACGGGGGTGTCCGCCAGGTCGCCCAGGTGCAAGGTGGCGCCCGCGTTGTTCACCAGCCCGGTGAGCAAGCCCCGCTCGGCCACCGCGGCGAACAGGACGTCCACGTCGGCCGGATCGGCGACGTCGGCGCGGACCGCATCACAGGAGACCCCCTCCCGTCGCAACCGGCCCGCCACCTCGCGGGCGCCGTCCTCGTCGTGGGCATAGGCGAGCACCAGGTCGTGGCCTGCGCGAGCGAGCCGGGCCGCGGTGGCCGCCCCGATTCCGCGCGTGCCGCCGGTCACCACGGTCAGGGGGGCGGGACTCACAGCCAGTCCACGTCCGCAGAGGCGGCCCCACCCGACAGGGTCGCGTAGCCGGGGCCCCGGTCGAAGAACGGCTGGTCCCCCCGCTCCGCCCGCAGCCGCTCCCGGAGGGCGTCGCTCGCCGCCTCGTCGACAGCGGGGTCGTCCGCCGGCCCGGTCACCACGACGCCGTAGTCGTCGCGAGCACCCTGGCGGGAGACCTTGCCCCACAGCACATCGCGCGCGATCTCGTCGTACGGGCGCTCCAGGGGGTCGCCCCACCCGCCGCCGCCCGTGGTCCTGATCCGGATCACCTCACCGGCCTCGACCGGCTCGGCGTCGGCGAGCGCGTCCACCTCGCGTTCGTGCGGGCCGCCGGGGTCGATCGTGACGGCGAAGGGCTGGCCCGCCCGGCCACCGCGGACGCCCCAGCAGGCCAGGATCGACCGGTCCGCGATCGACATGAAGTGCGCCTCCTTGAGCATCCGGATGTGCTTCTCGTAGCCGAGACCGCCGCGGTAACGACCGGCTCCGCCGCTGTCCACGGCCAGGCCGAGCCGCTCGACGACGAACGGGAACCGTGACTCGGAGAACTCGCTGGGCAGGTTGCGCGAGTCGGGGACGACGTGGATGGTGTCCTCGCCGTCGGCGTAGTAGCGCCCCCCGGACCCGCCGCCGAGCACCTCCCGCATCAGGTACGGCGCCCCGTCCAGGTCCTCGCCGTACACCCCGGTGTAGCGGATCGTCTCCTGGTCGGCAGGCATCCGCCCGTCGACCGCCTTCGCCAACACCCCGGCGAGCACACCGAGAAGCCGCAAGATCAC
>JBOHDW010000082.1:0-7830 GCA_050700795.1 Nocardioidaceae bacterium
ACCCGGTGGCACGGGATCACGATCGGGATGGGGTTGCGGCCGTTCGCGAGTCCCACCGCCCGGGCGGCATGGCCGGTCATCCCGAGCCGCTGCGCGATCTCGCCGTACGACGCGGTGTCGCCGTAGCCGATGGTCCTCAGCTCGTCCCAGACCCGGCCCTGGACCGGGGTCCCGCTCGGCGCTAGCGGCAGGTCGAACTCCTTGAGCTCTCTGCTGAAGTACGCCGCCAGCTGGCCGGCCGCCTCGACGAGCAACGGGTCGCGATCATCCCGGTCGCCGACCGGTCGGCCGAGGCTACGGGCGGCCGCATGGGCGATCGACGCACTGTCGTCGGGGTGCTCCGCGCGGGCACCGACGAAGTCGATCGCGGTCAGCGCCCCAGTCGACGCGATCAGCCTGAGGTCGCCGACGGGCGACTCGATCTGGGTCCACATGTCAGTTCTCCTTCGTCGTTCGCGTGTCGTTCAGGGAGGTCCACAGGTGCATCAGCGCGTAGGAGCGCCACGGTCGCCATCGCTCGGCCAGCGTGGCGGCGTCGCGCGGCTCGGCGCCGATCGCGGTGAACGCGTGCCGCACCCCCACGTCGGTCGGCAGGAACGCGTCGGGGTCGCCGAGCGCCCGCATCGCGATGTAGTCGACGGTCCACGGGCCGATTCCGGGGATCGCCAACAGCCTCTGGCGGACCTCGGCCCGGTCCCCACTGCGGTCGAGCCGGATGTCACCCGCGGCGAGGGCGGCGCACAGCGCGTGTAACGCCCGCCCACGAGAGCGCGGCATCGGCAGCTCTTCGGGGTCAACTTCGGCGAGCACCGCGGCGGTCGGGAACGCCAGCCGCACGTCGTACGACGGGCTCGGCGGCAGCGTCGCGCCGTACCGTTCGGTGAGTCTCGCCGCGATCGTGCGCGCCCCGCCGACCGAGATCTGCTGGCCTATCACCGCGCGCACGGCGATCTCGTCACCGTCGACGTGGCCCGGCACGCGCATCCCGGGGCGACGACGTACGAGCCGGGCGAGGCGCGGGTCCAGGGACAGGGCGTCGTCGACGACGGTCGGGTCGCAGTCGGCGTCGACGAGCCGCCGGCACCGCTCGACGGCGGCGGCGACGTCACGGAGGTCGTCGACCTCGAGGGCGCAGGAGACGAACCGGGTTCTGTTCGGTCGCCCGGGCGTGACGGTCAGGCGCACTCGACCGTGCCCGTGGGGAAGGGTCAGGGTTCGCTCGTACCAGTCGGGTCCGGCCCTCTCCACTCCGTCGACGGCCCGGATTCGCAGGAAGGCGATCAGCTCCTCGCCGGCGAACGGCGAACGCACGGGGAGCCGCAGCTCGAGCACACCGCTCGTCGCGGGAGCGGTGCGCGAACCTCCACGCAGCCGGGAGGGGGTGGCGGCGTACACCTCGCGAATCGTGTCATTGAACTGGCGGATGCTGGCGAAGCCGGCCGCGAACGTGACGTCGGAGAACCGCATCCGAGTGGTCTCGATGAGGATGCGCGCGGTCTGGGCTCGCTGGGCACGGGCCAACGCGAGCGGTCCGGCGCCGAGCTCGGCCGACAGCACCCGGGTCAGGTGACGCGGGGTGAAGCCGACGCGCCGCGCCAACCCGTCGACCCCTTCGCGCTCGACGACGCCGTCGGAGATCAACCGCATGGCCCGGCCGGCGAGGTCCGCGGCGACGTCCCAGTCGGGGGAACCGGGGGTCGCGTCGGGCAGGCAGCGTTTGCAGGCCCGGAAGCCGGCGGCCTGGGCGGCCGCGGCGGTGCGGTAGAACCGCATGTTCTTCTGCTGCGGAGTCATCGCCGGACACGACGGCCGGCAGTAGATGCCGGTGCTGGTCACCGCGCCGAAGAAGACGCCGTCGAAGCGGCGGTCCCGGCTCTTCACGGCCCGGTAGCAGGCCTCCGTGTCGTCGATGTCCATGGGTCCATCCTGCCCCGTCGGCGTACCCAGATCTAGCGGGATTCAGACATTACGATAAGGGGGCCGTGCCTCCGAATCCGTGGTCGAGCGCGAAGAGGCTGGCGCCGACGCGGTTGCTGACGCCGATCTTCGTGTAGGTGTGCTCGACGTGGTTGCGCACGGTCTTCTCGCTGATCACCAGGCTCGCCGCGATCTCGCGGTTGGACCTGCCCTGCGCCACGAGGGTGAGGATCTCCACCTCCCTCGGCGTGAGCCCCGCCGGCAGCGACGGCCGGGCTACCCGGTGACCCGCCGCCGACACGACCGCCGCGGCCGCATCCGGATCGATCTGCCCGGCCTTGACCCGATCCTGCAGGCGGGCCGCCGCTCCGTCCGGCGACAGCGCCTCGCGGTAGGGACGGGGCTCGAGAGCTGCCTTGTACGCGACAGCGGCCGCAAGCAGCCGGTCCGAGCGCCCGAGTGACGCGCCGCCCACACCGAGTGGGTAACCGCTGCCGTCCATCAGCTCGTGGTGCGAGCGGACCAGCGACGCCTCGGCCGCGAGACCGGGGATCCGGGAGAGCACGCGCCCGCCCAGGTAGGGATGCATGCGGATCCGCTCCCACCCGCTCGCGGTGAGTGACCCGGGCTCCGACCAGAGTTGGTTGGACACGCCGAGCCGCCCGACGTCGTGGAGGTGTCCGGCTCGGCGGAGCACGTCCGACTCGGCGGAGGTCAGCCCGGCGAGGCGCGCGGCGTTGTCGACGAGGGCGGCCACACCGCGGGAGTGACCCAGGGTGAACGGGCACTTGAGGTCGACGAAGTCGCCGATCGCGACCATCATCGCGTCAAGGGTCTCGCCGCGGGCCGTCTGGTCACGGTCGGGGGCCAGGGCGAGGGCGGCCGCCCACACATCGTCGCCCTCCGGAGCGGCCAACACGTCCCCGGCGGTGCTCGTGAACACGTCGACGACCTCTGGGTCGAACTGTCCGCCGCGCCGGCCGCGGGCCATCGCGATCGCGCCGTCCACCCCGTGCAGCCGTTCGTGCACCTCGGCCGTGTCGGCCAGCTGCGCGATGCGCATCTCGATCGGGATGGCGTCCCCTTCGCGGCCTTCGGGCAGCCCCGCGCCGTCGTACCGCTCGAACGTGGAGCCGAGCGCTTCCTGCACCGCCTCCGGCATGCCCAGGTGTTCGGCCAGCAGCGCCGCCGACCTGCAGTGGGAGTGGATCAGTTCGGAGAGCTGGCCGCGCGAGTCCTTCATCAGCGTCGCGAGCACGCGTACGCGTCGCGTCAGTGGCTCGCCGTGGCCGACGTTGCTGACCAGGAAGCGGAGGTACGGCAGCCCCGACCAGTCCACGAGGTACGCCGCCCGCCGGACCGCGATGTCGTCGCCGAACCAACGGGCGTACTCCTGGGAGTCGGCATTGCAGCCGATCCACATCAGCAGCGTCGTGTAGTAGACGGTGGCGCGTTGCTCGTCAGAGAGCCCCACGCGATCGGCAAGTCGGCAGGCGATCACCGCGGAGCGCAGCATGTGCTCGGCCGGCTGGCCGAGCCCGAGGTCGATCGCCACAGAGAGCGCGGCGAGAACCTCGGCCCGGCCCGGGGCGAACGCCTCGGTCGATGCTCCCGTGTTCACGGGCTCAGTGTGCTCGCTGCTCACGGCTCTCGGCGACTGCGCCCACCGTCTGCCGCTACCCGACGCCGGAAGGGGCCGTCACGACATGACGCGCGGCGTCGAGTGGCCCCCTCAACTGGGTGCGGCCCGGCGCAGCATCGGCCGGACCACCTGCCGCACCGCGGCACGCCCGGTGAGGCCATCTTCCTCAGCGCCGGGGAGCAGTGGCTCCCTCGTGGACTGCTGCTCGACGGATGCGGCCGGCTCTCGTGTGCTCATTGAGTCAGACTCACGTCAGGCGTTCCACGCCGCATGGGGCATCTGCCCCGGTCTGATCCGCTGGGCCGGCGTGGAGGATCCTCCGGCGCTATGAGATCCGGAGCCGTCGCGGCTCGACGACGGTCTCCTGATATCCACCGCTTCCGTCGGGCTCGACGTACCACGCGAGGCTGCCATCGAGGACGCTGACGGCCTCGCTGAGCTCGGTGCCGGTGTACAGCAGGCCGACTCCGTCCTCGGTGGCGAAGCCCGCACCTAGGTCGCCGCGAGCGACCGCGGATCGGAAGGCCGCCCGGCGCGGCTGGTCGCCCAGGTCGTCGTGCACCCCGTTGCTGAAGGGCAGCCACCCGAGCAGGTCGGTGACTACATCGAGGCCGACGCGGAAGGAGTCGGTCACGCCACCCCGGTGCCAGCACAGGCTTCCAGCGCTCTGCCCGGCCAGCACCACTCCCGATTGCCAGCAGTCCCACAAGATCTCGTCGAGGCGGTGGGCGCGCCAGAGGGCGATCTGGTTCACCACGCTGCCACCGCCGCACCAGATCAGGTCCTGGCCCAGCAGGTGTGCCCTGACGTCGGAGACGCTGGGCTGGTCGAACAGGGTCAAGACCGATCGCTCGAGGTCGTCACCTGGGATCACGCCGCCTCCGAGGAACCGCTCGACGTGGCGGTGGTCGTCCCCGGCCGCCGTCGGCAGGAAGCACACCCTCGTGGGTCGCCCACTCACGCCGACCAGCCCGACCGCGTACCGCCGCATAGCGCCGTCCAGTCGGTAGTCAGCGTCGGGATCCAAGACGCCGGACACGGCCAGGATCTGAGGCGGTCGCGACACGAGACACACCATAGCCATTGGCTGCGGAGTCGGATCCGCGGCATGAACCCGCTACCGGCAATGATGAGGAGTTCAATGGGATAGGGGTGATGATGAGGCAACCAACACTGTTCCTGACTGTGGGGCTCCCAGGCACCGGGAAGACCACGGCTGCGCGGCGCATCGAGATCGAGCAGAACGCACTGCGTCTCACGAAGGACGAATGGGTGAAGGCCCTCTACCGGCACGAGAGTCCGTCATCGGCCCAGAACGTGATCGAGGGACGGCTCGTCCAGATCGGGCTGCGCGCGCTCGAACTCGGCAACAACGTCGTGATCGACTACGGCCTCTGGGGTCGAGACGAGCGATCCGCTCTGCGGCAGGCAGCAGCGGACCTGGGTGCGATCGTGGAGATGCGCTACTTCGAGCTCAGCGCGGCCGAGCAGCGGAGACGACTCGTTCGGCGCTTCGCCGAAGCGCCACACACGACCTGGCACATGTCCGACGACGAACTCGCCGAGTGGGCTACCACCATCGACATCCCGACGCCAGGTGAACTCGACGGCAGTGAACCTGTTGATGACCCACCGGCTGGATTCGCGACATGGGACGAGTGGCGTAGCCATCGCTGGCCGCCGTCGATCTCCTGACGCCTGCTCCGCTCCGCGCGGCCGTGGGTTAGGGCTGGAGTCGTTCGCAGGTCTCGCGGGCCGCGGTCAGCACCACGGCTGCCTCGGCGTGGCTTCCTTGATCGGTGATCGCTGCGACGAGGAGGCGGGCCACCGCTTCGGGTAGGCGGCCTGGCGGTAGTGGTTCCCGGGCCAGTACGACGCCACCGACGACATGGGCATGAACGACGGGTTCGCCGAGCTGGAGCTGGTGCTCGGGGCTGAGCCACACAGATGGGGGCATGGCGCGTCTGAACATGCCACCGGCGCGGGGGGCCTCGACTCGGCTGCCGGGGACGCGGCCGAGGAGGTCGCCGAGGCCGGGGACGCCGATGGTCCGTAGGACCGAGCCCAGGACAGCAGCGACTTCTTGCTGGTTCACGGGGTCGACGTACCCCTCCGGTGACGGGTCGGTCATGACAAGGGCAGGACCAGGGTGGGCTCCACCGCGTTGCCGGCAGCGATCTTGCGTACCGCGGTGCCGGAGGTGAAGAACTCCAGCGTGTGGGCCCCCCACATCCACTCCGAGGCGGACCACTCGACCCCGGTGATGCCGTCCGCCTGCACGCGCTCGCCCTCCTGCTGCATCCGGGTCAAGGCGAGCTCGCGGGCGTCGTAGTAGCCCTGGGTCCATTGCGGCATCTCCACGTTGCGGCCCACCTGCTTCAGCGTCTGCATGATCCCCTGCGCGGCGACGTGCCAGACACAGACGCCCATGACGAACTCGACCGGAGCGTGACCGGTACGGAGCAAGGTGTAGAAGTCCTGCACGTTGAGGTGGCTGGTGAAGGGTTGCCCGTCGGGCCGACGGTAGGTGCCCGGGCTCTCCTTGGAAACTACCGAGGTGCCTACCGCGATGAACTCGATGTGATCCGAGCTCAGCCCGTGTTGGCGAAACGTCAGCCTGGTGCCCACGACCCCATCGGCTCCGACCTGGTCGGCCTCGGCGATCATTCGACTCATCGCGTTCATGCGCGCTGTGTACATCGCCTGGCTGAGGACCTGCAGCTCGGTGGACTGCCGCAGGTTCTGTTGCTGCCAGCCGATGTGAAACACCGAGGAACCCATGACGAACTCACGAGGCGCGAAGCCGGCGGTGTCCAGCAACGCGAACTCGCTCACCGACAGGTCCGAGGTCCATACCTTCGCGGCCTCGCCGAGCCGGGCGGAGGCTATCTCGTCTGGCTGCAGTTGGGTCATCGCAACTCCTTGGTCGGTTGTCGGGGCAGCTCGGCGACCTTTCTCGGCGGCGAGCCGGGGCGACCGCCGCGTATCGGGGCCGTCAACTGAGTATCCCCGCAACGAGGTCTGTCATGGGCGGGCAGCCAAGCGAGGCGCATCGAGGGCCGCCAGCCTGTCGACGTGGCCGGCGCTCAGGACAAGAGCCGCGGGGACTTCCTTGCCGGGTGAGAATCGCGGTCTTGGCAACAGAGAACGTGGATGGCTCCTCCCAGCTGTCGGCAGTGTGGTGGCTGTACGGCCATCGCCATCGCCATCGACCCACGCTTCCCACTCTTCCGCGGCGTCGTCGCCCGAGGGCCACTCGCAGTCATCGACGCCCTGACGCAACGACTCGTCGAGGTTGAGGGAGCGAACCAGTCTGCGTGTCAGGCTTGGTCCGTCGCCTCGTCCAGCAGCCTCGACAGCTTCTGGGGGGCACAGAACCGGTAGCTCTCGGTGACAAGTTCGCCGACCTCCACCCAGTCGGTGTCGTCGTCGATCACCATCCCCACGACCGTCGGTGACCACGGCGGTTTGTAGAACGGCATGCCGGCGTGAACCAGGGCGAGCACCTCGCCCCCGGTGGCACGGAAGGAAAGGACGGTGGTCGGGTCAGTGATGCCCGTGACATCGCGGAAGGATGACTCGAAGCCCGCTTGCGCCACCATGACGTGGGCGAAGGTCTTGGCGCGGATG
Source organism: Nocardioidaceae bacterium (assembly GCA_050700795.1). Classification (GTDB taxonomy): domain Bacteria; phylum Actinomycetota; class Actinomycetes; order Propionibacteriales; family Nocardioidaceae; genus JBOHDW01. The sequence continues at coordinate 7,190 of JBOHDW010000082.1, forward strand.
CGCCACCGGATCCCCGTCCAAGCCTCCTCCTCGTAGGCCTCGGGCAGCGCCAGGGCCGTCGTACCAAGCCTCGCGACCACCTCGGCGCCGGGTTCGATCCGGTCCGTTCGCGCCATGGAGCCAGCCTGTCATGGCTGCCCGCGCAGCCCACCGAGACGCCGATCCGGCCAACGGGTGGACCCAGGCCACCAGCCGGCTTCCGTAGAACGCCACGGCTGGTCGCGACCCGACGTCGGTACGCCGGATACCGCGCTCACCGGATCGACCTCGTCTCGGGCGCGACAGGCACGAGTTGAGCCGGGCTTCGGTTCGCCCGATGCGTGGGCGAGGATTGCGGCCGGCGGTCAGGCCTGGACCTCGACCGGGTAGATGTGGTCGGCCGGGTGCCCGGCACGCTCGTGGATCCTCTGCACCGCCTCGGCGTCGGGCGCCTCGGACAAGCAGAAGACCATCCCCGAGTCGGGATCAGCCCAGGCGTGCTTGAAGTTCACCCGCTCCTCGTCCTGGATCGCGAGATCGGCGTTGTGGGCTTCGATGAGGGCCTCGGGCGTGACCCCCTTCATCGTCGTGTGCACATCCATGAACTCCGGCATCGCAGTCTCCCTCTCTCAAGGTCTCCCACCCTGCCCTGCCCGTCGCTC
>JBOHDW010000083.1:0-3788 GCA_050700795.1 Nocardioidaceae bacterium
TCTGCCGGGGGTCTCGCCCTTCTTTGAGAGCGGCGCCGTCGATGATCCCGTTCATCTCGGTCAGGGCCTCGCGCCCCGCCAGGTAGCCGAGGGACGGGAGCCAGCCGTCGGCGAGCCGGCCCACGAGCCGCAGCATCCGCGGCTTGTAGGCGCCGAGCCAGATGGGTACGTCGTGGGCGGGGGTCGGCCCACGCTTGGCCCCGACGACCCGGTGGTAACGACCCTCGACGCGTACGCCGCCGCGCGTCTCGGTGTCCCAGAGCTGCCGGATGACATCGATCGCCTCCTCCAGTGCGTCGACCGACTCCCCGGCGGCCAGCCGGCGGCCACCCATCGCCTCGATCGCGTCCCAGAAGGCCCCGGCCCCGAGCCCCAGTGCCACGCGCCCGCCGCTCAGCCGATCGAGGCTCGCCACGGAGCGGGCCAGCACGGCAGGGGGCCGCAGTGGCAGGTTGGTGACGTTCGCCGCGAGGCCGACGCGCGAGGTCTGGCCGGCGACGTACGACAGCAGGGTCCATGCGTCGACGAAGGCGGGCTGGTAAGGGTGGTCCTGGAAGGTGACCAGGTCAAGGGCCGCCTTCTCGGCAACCTGGGCGAGGCGCACCGCGTGACCGGGGGGCTCCGCTCTCGGTGTGACGAAGGCGCCGAACAGGAGGTCGTGCCCGTAGTCGGTCATCCTCGGAGCCCCTGGGTCACGATGACCAAACCTAGCCGCCACGACCAGGGGACAAGGGGACGGCCCGGTCCGGATGCGGGCTCATCCGGAGCGCCCTCTCTCGGGACCGGTATCGGCCAGTCCTCGGACCGCCGGGTAGAGAACGCGGACCATCACGGCCGCAAGGCCCGTGCCGATGCTCCCGAAGACGACGAGGACCAGGCCGAGAGTTGCCACGATCTCACCGATCCATGGGCCGGTGCCGCTGCGCTCGTGGGTGGAAAGTGTGACCGCGTCGAGGTTGAACATCAGGTTCGCGACGACCGCGCCAAGGACGCCTCCCCCGACCTGGGCGACGGAGAAGAACCCGGCTTCGCGCCAGGTGATCCGGCCGAGCAGCGCCTCGACCGCAGTGACGACCGGGTTGAACGCTGCCGAGACCGGCTGAAGGGCCAGGACGAGCGCGACCAGGGCTGCGCCCGTGACGACGCTGTTGATGAGGAGCCGGAGCCCGTGGTCCCGCGTGAGGTTGGTGGCCATGACACCCGAGCCGATGACCGCGGCGACGAGGAACGCCGTGCCGACACCTTCGGCGGCCACCTTGCGAGCCAGGTCGTTGGGCGAGGCCCTCACAGGCCACCGCCGATCAGGGCAGCGACGTCGGCGAGTGCCTCCTCCCTGACCGAGTAGTAGACCCACGTGCCGCGCTTGGACCGGTCGAGCAACCCGACCTCGTGCAGCACCTTCAGGTGATGGCTGATGGTCGGCTGGGACAGCTCGAAGGCGTCGTTGAGGTCGCACACACATGCCTCGCGGCCGGCGTGGGCGGCGACCAGCGACAACAGGCGCAGCCGCACCGGGTCCGCGAGGGCCTTGAGCAGCGGGGCGATCCGCGCCGCCTGCTCGGCACTCAGCGGGGTGGACATCAGCGGCGAGCAGCAGGCCACCGTCTGGACGGGCGTGAGAGTCAGCGCGGAATTAGACACAGATCTATGTTGACAGCCGTCTATGTTTCGTGCAACCTAGATATCGACAGTCATCGATATATCCAGGAGGAACCTCCATGTCCCGCATCCAGCTCGCCCTCAACGTCGGCGACCTCGAGGAGTCGATCGCCTTCTACTCCACGCTGTTCGGCTCTCCGCCAGTCAAGACCAAGCCCGGCTACGCCAACTTCGCCATCTCCGAGCCGCCACTGAAGCTCGTGCTCATCGAGAACCCCGGCTCGGGAGGGAGCATCAACCACCTCGGGGTCGAGGTCGGCGACACCGATGCGGTCGACTCGGAGCAGACCCGCCTGCACGAGGCGGGGCTCGCCTCGATCGACGAGCGCGGTGCGACCTGTTGCTACGCGAAGCAGGACAAGTTCTGGATCGAGAACGCACCCAACGGCGAGCGCTGGGAGGTCTACACGGTTCTGGAGGACTCGGCGACGTTCTCCGCCAACAGCGAGGGCGACTCGGCCTGCTGCGGTTCCACCATGGAGTTGGAGCTCACGCCGAGCGCCAGTGCGTGCTGCTAGCCCCGAGGGGTGCTCGTACGACGCTCAGTGGATGTCGAGCCTGCGGAAGCCGTGGAGGCCGGTCAGCAACAGGGCCGCGCCCACGGCGCAGAGCAACACCGCCGCGCCGGGATGGAGGCCCTCGGTCAACTGCTGGTTCCCCACGCTCCAGTAGAACAGCGACAAGAACCTCAGGGGATGGATCCAGTGCACCACCGGGGCGAGTGAGCCGATCACGTAGGAGACGGCGGCGACGGTCACCGCGACGCCGAGCGCGGTCCCTCGCCGCCCGGTCCAGGCACCCACGACCAACGCGACGAGGCCGAAGTCGAAGGCCATCAGGGCCACGCCGATCGTGGTGCCGATCAGCGGCCCCGTCCCCAGATGGAGGTCGAAGGCCGGTCCTAGGAGATCGGCGGCGAGAGTGGCCACGGCGATCGGGAGCGAGAGCACCGCCAAGGCCACCAGCTTCTCGCCCAGGAGTCGACCGCGATCGACGGGCAGGGCGACCAGTCCCCCCAAGGTGCCGTCCTCGTCCTGTCCGGCCACGGCGGCGGCGCCGTACCCGAGGGTCATGAACAGGGCGAACAAGGGCACGAAGTTCGCGTAGAGGTTGGCGCTCATCCACCCCTCGGGGGAGGTGAGGGAGCCGGTCGCCCCGAGCAGTGCGCTCATCGTCGCGTTGTCGGTCGTGAGCTGGTTCAGCGAGGCGTCGTGCTCGAACGCCGGATACAGCACCACGATCAGCGCGGCGTAGCACAGCAGGCCGAGCACGTAGCCCAGCGTGCTGCGTCGACGCAGACGCAGGTCGAGGCGGGCGATGTCAGCCGACAAGACTGTCCGCCTCCGAGCGCGTCGAGTAGTACCTCCGGAAGAGCTCGTCCAGGTCGGCGGGCCGGGCCACGATGTCCACGACGTCCAGCGGCAGTGCGGCGGCGAGCACCGGACCGACCTCGCCCTCGACGGTGAGGGTGATCCGACGTCCCATCTCCGAGCTGATCGCGACCCCGGTCAGCCGGGCGAACCTGGCGGTGTCCACGGGCACGCGGAAGGTCAGCTCGATGGTGCGTGGCGCCTTGTCCCGGAGCCCCTGCACCGTGTCGACCGTGACCACTCTGCCCTCGCGGATGATCGCGATCTGGTGGGCGAGCCGTTGCACCTCGTCGAGATCGTGGGAGGACAGGAAGACCGTTGCGCCGTTCTGGACGCACTCCTCCAGCAGATCGGCGAACTCCTTCTGGAGCAACGGGTCGAGCCCGGACGTCGGCTCGTCGAGGACGAGCAGGTCCGGGCGGTGCATGAACGCCTGGATCAGGCCGATCTTCTGACGGTTGCCCTTGGAAAGCTCCTTGGTGGGGCGATCCAGCTCGGCCGCGAAGCGACGCTCGAGCTCGCCTCGGTACGTCGCATCCACGTCTCCACGGATGCGCCCCATCCGGTCCAGCGTCTCGCGCCCGGTGAGTCGGGCGTAGAGCGACAGCTCACCGGGGAGATAGCCGATCCGGCGTCGCACCCGGGGGCCGTCGTCGGTCGCGTCCAGTCCGAAGACGCGGGCCCGCCCGTCGGTCGGGCGGTAGAGCCCCATGATGAGGCGGATGGTCGTGGACTTGCCGGCACCGTTGGGGCCGAGGA
>JBOHDW010000084.1:0-3780 GCA_050700795.1 Nocardioidaceae bacterium
CCTCGGAGCCGGCCTCGGCCATGGAGAACCAGACCACCTCGCCCGAGCACCGCCGGCGCATGTCGCGGACCAGGAGGTCGTCGGCGTTGAGGACGGCGTACCCGTCGCGTGGCACCGCCTCGACCAGGACCGCCTTCACGTCGGCCAGCTGCTCGACGGTGTCGATCCCGCGCAGCCCCAGGTGGTCCGGCTGCACGTTGAGGACCACCGCCACGTCGTTGCGTTCGTACCCGAGGCCCTCGCGCAGGATCCCGCCCCGGGCCACCTCGAAGACCGCGAAGTCGACCCGCGGGTTCTGCAGCACCATCCGGGCCGACTTGGGCCCCGAGGCGTCGGCCCGGATCACCAGGCGCTCGTCGATGACCACGCCATCGGTGGAGGTCATCCCGACCTTGCGGCCCATCCCCTTGAAGATGTGGGCGATCATTCGGGCCGTGGTGGTCTTCCCGTTCGTGCCGGTGACCGCGACGATCGGGATCCGGCTCGGCGCCCCTGGCGGGAAGAGCATGTCGACGACCGGCTTGGAGATGAACTGCGCGTCCCCAATTGTCGGGTGGGTGTGCATCCGGAACCCCGGAGCCGCGTTGACCTCGCAGATGGCGCCGCCGGTCTCGCGCACCGGCTGGGTGATGTCGGGGCAGATGAAGTCGATCCCGGCGATGTCGAGGCCGACCATGCGGGCCGCCTCCTCGGCGATCTCGACGTTCTCCGGGTGCGCTTCGAAGGTCCGGTCGATCGAGATCCCTCCGGTCGACATGTTGCCGGTCAGGGTGAGCTTCACCATCTCGCCGAGCGGTGGCACGTCCTGGACGCCGTAGCCCTGCTCAGCGAGAAGTGCGATCGCCGGGTCGTCGACCTTGATGCGAGTGAGCACCTTTTCGTGGCCAACCCCCCGGCGAGGGTCGGCGTTGGTCTGTTCGACCAGCTGCTCGATGTTGTGCTGGCCGTCTCCGATCACGTGCGCGGGGACCCGTTCGGCCACGGCGGCAAGCCGCCCGTCGATGATCAGGCAGCGGTAGTCGCGGCCGGTGATGTAGGACTCCACGATGACGGTTCCGCGGCGCGACTGGTCCTGGGCCGTCTCGAAGGCGTCCCGGACCTCATCGGCGCTCTGCAGGTCGAGGCAGACCCCCCGGCCGTGGTTGCCGTCGAGCGGCTTGACCACGACCGGGTAGCCGATCCGCTCCGCGGCGCTCGCGGCCTGGTCGGCCGTGCGCACCGACTCCTGCTTGGGGACCGGTAACCCGGCGGCGCCCAGCAGGCGGGTGGTCAGGTCTTTGTCGGAGGCCACGTCGACGGCGATGGCGCTGGTCGCCGAAGTCATCGTGGCCCGGATCCGCTTCGCATGGACACCCTGCCCGAGCTGGACCAGTGAGTGCTGGTTGAGCCGGATCCACGGGATGTCCCGGGAGACCGCCTCGTCGAGGATCGCCTGCGTGCTGGGCCCGAAGGCGGTCCGTTCGGCGCGCAGGATGAACGCTTCGAGCTCGGCATCCCAGTCGAACCCGTGCTCCGGCTCGACGAGATGGTTCACCAGCCGTACGGCGAGCCGGGCCGCGGCGAGACCCACCTGCTCGTCGAGGTACCCGTAGACGATGTTGTAGCGCCCCGGGACGCCCCGGATCTGCCGGGTCTTGCCGCGACGGATGTCGTGACCGACGACCTGCTGCAGCGCGAGCGCGACATGCTCGGTGACGTGGCCGAGCCAGGTGCCCTCGTTGAGCCGCTCCACGAAACCGCCTCGCCGGCCGCGTGAGCACGAGTGGTTCCGGAGCCCCGGCAGTGCCTGCAGCAGGTGCTCGGTGAAGCCGGGCAGCGTGTTGGTCGGATGCTCTTCAAGCGAGCCGAGGTCGACGACGAGGTGAATGGCCCGCTCGTAGGACCAGACGTTGGCCCCCCGGTAGACACGGGTCTCGACGATCGTGAGGTCCGGGGACGCGGTCATCCACGCTCTCCTTCCGAGCTCTGGCGGGCTCGGCGCCGGCGCAGCACGCTGGGGGAGATATCGCCCGCCTTGATGTCTTGAGCCAACCGCTTCAGGTCGCGCCCCGCAACCGCGTGCTGCTCGACCTCCTCCGCCCCGGCGAGCCGGGAGGCACGGACCAGCGCGCGACCGGAGAGGTCGAACACGGCCCCGGCGGGCAGCACATGGACGACGACGCCGGAGACCAGGATCGGGGCGGTACGGCGGGCCTCGTAGGCGTTCGAGATGGCCCGGGAACCGTCGAAGATCGTCACGGCGCCGCGACCGACGACCTCGATGCGCTGCCGCTCGTCGGGGCCGGTGATGACCGCGCCGGTGTCCTCGTCGAGCCCGACGCCGAGCAGGCCGGGGTTCTGGGCGACCAGCATCAGCAGCCGCCCGTAGCGGTTGCGCTGGCCGAAGTGCTGGTCGATCACCACGTCACGGACCAGTCCGAGGCCGGCGGCCAGCTGGGTCATCCGCTGTTTCGGAGTCGAGCCGCCGGATCCGAACGCGACCATGTGCGACGACAGGATGCTCGCGCCGGCGCTCGTCCCGCCGACCAGGACGCCCCGCTGGTGCGCGGCCTGGATCGCCCGCCCGAACGCCGTACCGTTGACGATGCCGGAAAGCTTGAGCTGGTTTCCGCCGGTGAGGAAGATCGCCGTCACGTCATCGAGGAGGGCCGCGATCCCCGAGTGGTCGGCCTGCTCCCGCGACTCCGGGCGGACCCCCAGAACCTCGTGCGCACCCAGCCTGCGGAACAGCGCGTCGTAGACCTCCACGACCTCCGGCCCCAGGGAGGACGCCGTGGGGACGACCGCGATCCTCGCGTCCTCGCCACCCGCCAGCGCGGTGAAAGCCTTGAGCACCGTGCGCCTGCCGACCTTGTCCTCCGCGCCACCGATCGGAAGCAGCGTGCCGGGCTCGGAGAGGGCACCGGGTCCTTGTGGCGGATTAGGCATGCAGCGCAGCCTACGTGGTGCCAGAGTGCTGTCCGTGACCGATCGCAGGCTCGTCCTGATGCGCCACGGCAAGGCCGAGTCGTTCGCCTCGAACGACCACGACCGGGCCCTGACCGAGCGGGGGAGACGTGACGTCCGCTCCACAGGCGAACATCTGGCGGCCCTCGGGATCGTCCCCGACACGGCGTTGATCTCCTCCTCGGTCCGCACCGTCGAGACGTTCCAGGGTGCCGCCGAGGGTGCCGGCTGGGCCGTCGGCTGGACCTCGGCCGTGGCACCCGACAACGGGTTGTACTCGGGGTCGAGCACCGTCCTCGTCGCTGCGATCAGGGAGGTCCCGGCCGGGGCCGGCACCGTGTTGTACGTCGGGCACAACCCGACCGCGGCGTACGTCTGCCACCTGCTCGACGACGGGGTCGGTGACCCGGACGCGACCAACCGGCTCTTCCACGGCTTCCCGACGGCGGCCGTGGCGGTTCTCGAGGTGCGCGTTCCCTGGGCGGAGCTCGAGGAGGAGTCCGGCCGGCTGGTCGACTTCTACGTGCCGCGGCGCTGATCGAGGGGTGGCGCCGGCGTGGTCAGGCCGGCCTCCTCGTCGGCGGCCTCGATCTCCTCACGGGTGATGCCGAGCAGGTACATGATCGCGTCGAGGTAGGGCACGTTGACCGACGTGTGGGCCGCCCGCTGCACCGTCGGCTTGGCGTTGAACGCGATGCCGAGGCCCGCCGCCGCGAGCATGTCCAGGTCATTGGCACCGTCGCCGATCGCGATCGTCGCCGCAGGTGCAACCCCCGCCTCCTCGGCGAAGCGACGAAGCGCCACGGCCTTCCCAGCCCGGTCGATCACCGGGCC
>JBOHDW010000085.1:0-3211 GCA_050700795.1 Nocardioidaceae bacterium
GTCTCGCGTCGCGTCGGCGCGCTGATCACGGCATTCCTGGTGGGGTTGATCATCCTGGTCGCGTCCTTCCGCCGCATCGGACTTGGGGTCGCCGGCTCACGGAGCGAGTCGATGTTCGTCGACCTGCGTGACCGGATCGCCCGGCAGAGCCGGATCCCGACCCTCCCCGCCGACTGGTTCTCCAGCATGGTGTTGCGCTCGGCCGGCGGGTCGAAGTTCGCCGGTGACTTCGTGGTCGCCGCGGAGTCGCCGGACCGATCCTGGCTGCAGATTGTCCTGGTCGACGTCTCGGGCAAGGGCGAGCAGGCAGGCACCCGGTCCCTGCTCCTCTCGGGCGCGTTCGGGGCACTGCTCGGCGCGTTGCCGGTCGAGCGCTTCCTGCCCGCGGCGAACGAGTACCTGCTTGCCCAGGATTGGAGCGAGGGCTTCGCGACCGCCGTACACCTGGCCATCGATCTGCGCAGCGGGGCCTTCGAGCTCCGCTCGGCCGGACATCCACCGGCCGTGCAGCTCAATGCGGGCTCCGGGCGATGGACGGCGATGGAGGTCGAAGGGCCGGTGCTCGGGTTGATGGAGGGCGCGGAGTTCGCGGTCGAGCGGGGCACCCTGCAGCGAGGCGACGCCGTGATGCTCTACACCGACGGGGTGGTCGAGACGCCGAGCCGGGACATCTCGCTGGGGATCGACCGACTCGTGGGGGAGGCGGAACGGTTGTTCCGGACCGGGTTCGAGGCGGGCGCGAGCCGGCTGATCGGCCGGTTGTCGCTGGCCGACGACGACCAGGCGCTGCTGGTGCTGCACCGGCGTTGAGCGTCCCTGGACCGGCACTCGATCTTCACTTCGAGCGGATGACGGGAATCGAACCCGCGTAGCCAGTTTGGAAGACTGGGGCTCTACCATTGAGCTACATCCGCGAGGGCGGGTCCATCGTGACATAGCCCATAGCCACCGACCGAATCCGTTGCCGAGCGTGATTTCTGGCACCGCGCGGTTCCCGGCTAGACTCCCCGAGACTCCGGCGGAGCGTCGGTACGACGGGGCGTAGCGTAGTGGCTAGCGCGCCTGCTTTGGGAGCAGGAGATCGCAGGTTCGAGTCCTGTCGCCCCGACCGAGTCGCCGTTCGACCAGCCCTGACCGAGGAGAACCACCAGTGAAGAGCGCCGTGGAGACGTTGAGCCCGACCCGGGCCAAACTCACCGTCGAGGTGCCCTTCGAGGAGCTCAAGCCGAGCCTCGACGCGGCGTACCAGAAGATCGCGAAGCAGGTCACCATCCCCGGCTTCCGCCGCGGCAAGGTGCCGCCACAGATCATCGACCGTCAGGTCGGCCGTGGCGCCGTGCTCGAGGAGGCGATCAACGACGCGCTGCCGCGGCTGTACGTCGAGGCGCTGCAGGCCAACAGCCTCGAGCCACTGGCCAACCCCGAGATCGACGTCACCCACCTCGAGGACAACGACCGCCTCGAGTTCACCGCCGAGGTCGACGTCCGGCCCGAGATCACCCTGCCGTCGTACGACGGGCTCGAGGCGAGCGTCCCGGACGTCACGGTGACCGACGAGGACGTCGCCGAGCAGGTCGCGGCCCTTCGCGAGCGGTTCGCCTCCCTGACCGACGTCGACCGTCCCGCCGCCGACGGCGACTTCGTCACGATGGACCTCAAGGCCACCAAGGACGGCGAGGTGGTGCCGGGTGCCGAGCTGTCCGAGATGAGCTACAAGGTCGGCCGTGGGGGAATGCTCGATGGTCTCGACGAGGCCCTGGTGGGGATGGCGGCCGGTGACGACAAGCGGTTCACCTCCCAGCTCGTCGGGGGCGAGATGGAGGGCGAGGACGTCGAGGTGGACGTGGCGGTCGCCGCCGTGAAGGAGCAGGCGCTCCCGGCGCTCGATGACGACTTCGCGCAGGTGGCCTCCGAGTTCGACACGGTCGACGAGCTCACCGACGACGTACGCACCCGGCTGGAGCGTGGCAAGCGGCTCGAGCAGGCGGCGGCGGCGCGGGACGCCGTACTCGAGGAGCTGTTGAGCAGGATCGACGTACCGCTTCCGGAGTCGGTGGTGGCCGGTGAGCTGGCCGCCCGCCGGGAGTCGATCGAGCAGCAGCTGTCGTTCGCCGGGATGGGCATGCAGGAGTACCTCGACAGCGAGGAGCAGACCGAGGACGAGTTCGAGGCCGATCTCGAGAAGCGGGTGCGCGAGGCGGTCGCCGCGCAGTTCGTGCTCGACACCGTCGCCAAGCAGGAGCAGCTGAGCGTCGACGAGACCGAGCTGCAGCAGCACCTGATGCGCCGGGCTCAGCAGTCCGGGCAGGACCCGCAGGAGTTCATCAACCACATGCTCGAGCACAACCACATCCCCGAGATGGTGGCCGAGGTGGTGCGGGGCAAGGCGCTGGCGCTGATCGTTGAGAAGGCGGCGGTGACCGATGAGTCCGGGAACCCGGTCGAGTTGAAGAACCTGCTGCCCGACGGGACCATCGGGGAGCCGGCTGCTCCGGAGGACGCCTCCTCGTCGGACCCCTCGGAGGATGCACCCGTTGTCGCCTCGGGCGAGTCCGAGGCCTGAGCGCCCAACCCCCTCAACCCCTCAACCCCCTCAACCCCGTGCGGATTGGTCCCCAACGGCATGGATCCGGGCCGAAAACCTGCGGTTCGTGACCATTCGGCGCACTGTCGAGGTGTCGGGCCGAACGGTTTCGCGCAGCCGGCCGGCCGTCCCTTGAACCGACCGCCGATCGGTCACAAACCGCATCGGGAACCCCGTTTTATGCGCGGTTGGGGACCAAACCGCAACAGGGCGGGAGCCCCGGACCGGGGGAATCTGCTGTGGGCGAACACGATCGGTTTGCCCGTGGATGTGACGGGGCTTCCGGCTAGGGTCGGAGCGTGACTGAGACGACCAATCCCTCCCACGTCCCCCAGCTCAGCGAGGGGGGTCAGAGCTACGGCCTCGACGACCACATCTATCAGCGGCTGCTCAAGGAGCGCATCATCTTCTTGGGCTCGGAGGTCCGCGACCAGAACGCCAACGCCATCTGCGCGCAGATGCTGCTGCTGAACGCCGAGGACCCGCAGGCCGACATCTTCCTCTATATCAACAGCCCCGGCGGCTCCGTGGACGCCGGCATGGCGATCTACGACACGATGAACTACATCTCCAACGACGTGGCCACCGTCGGGATGGGGCTCGCGGCCTCCATGGGCCAGTTCCTGC
>JBOHDW010000086.1:0-3273 GCA_050700795.1 Nocardioidaceae bacterium
GCCCACCCCTACCTCAAGGGCATCACGGTCCCGGCCGACCAGGTAGAGCCACCAGACACGCATCACCTCCTCGCCGACTAGCGCAGTCAGATCGGGCCGGTGCACCTCGAACCTCTCCAGCCAGCCCGTCACGGTGCGCACGTAGTGCTGGCGCAGCCCGTGTACGCCGCGCACCTCGCGACCCCAGCGCTCGAGGGACGCGACGGTCTCGCCCACCGGCCGCAAGTGCATGTCGGGTGCGATGAACGTCTCGATGAACGCACCCCCCCCCCGGGTGACTGCGGGTGCGCGACATCTGCCGGACCAGCGCCCGCCCGCCGGGACGGACCGCGCGCCGTCGCGCCTCGACGTAGGCCGGGTAATGCTGCCCGCCGACCTGTCCCCCCATCTCGATCGGCGCCAGGGCGTCAAAAGGTGTCGTGCTCGGGCGCGTCGCGGTAATCCTGTATCCGGATCTCGACCTGGTCGGGGATGCCGCGTTCGTCGATCCGGGCGTCGATGAACCGCTTCTGCTCCTCAGCGATGGTCACCCGACAACGCTGGCCCCCACCTGCGAGGCCGCGTGAAGCGAGAGCAAGCCCAGCCACCGATGTCGAGCAGCGTGCAGTCATCGTGGAGGCCGGGCTCTCGGCAGACCAGATCGAGCCTGGTGAGTTGCGCGGCCGCGGACGGTGGTCTGCGAGGCAGGAGCTGGCAGGGGACGTCCCGGGGCCCCGACAGCCCGTAGCGTCCGCATCCCCTTCGTGAGTGCTCTCGGAGATGGTCGACAGATCTGCCGCCGGTCGCGCGCCATCGAGAACACGTGGGCAAGCGCTTCGCCGAGGTCGCCGAGCACCTCCAGCTCGCCGGCGACGAACGCCTGGCCACACCCAGCTCTCCCGGATGCCAGAGCAGCCGGCGAAGAGCGCGCGGGGAACCCGCACGAGAAGTGGCGCGTCGTCCGGTCCCGCCTCCTATCCGTCCCGGGCCCGCACCCGGGAGGTATCCTCCGACGAACAGAGCAGCGGCTTCCACTAGGTCCCCGCCAAGCCGAGAGTGCGGCCGCTGATCGGCCTCGTAGAGCGTGACGTGAGCAGACTTCGCAGCGACGTGAGCGGCAGTCAGCCCAGCCACGCCCGAACCGACCACCGCGATCCGGCAGCGAGTCGCACCCACTGTCTCCTGATGCCGGGTCACGTCGAGTCCTTCGACGGCCCCTTCAGCGCGAAGACCACGAGTGGCTGTGACGTCGGGTGGGCGGAGCCGGTGCCGGGCTCAACGGTCATGGCAACGGCGGTGGCGGTGGCTGCGTCGCCGGTCAGCACCGTGGGCTCAGTGGAGTCGGGCATCAGGCCCGCCGAGACCATCCCCGCGCCGGGCTGATCGAGCCACAGCTGGTAGGTCGTGCCGGGCTCGGGCTCAGGAACGTGTTCCCCGATCATGACTGCCCGCTTCAGCGAGACCGAACGCACCAGGGTTAGCTCGCCGTTCCCCCCGGGGAGCTTCTCCGTAATCCGGACGGCGTCGGGCGCGTGCAGCACTCGGTCGGCCAGGCTCGCGGTGCCGGTGTTCCAGGGATGCCAGGCCACCGCACCTGCGGCGAGCAGGAGCACGGCCACGGCGGCAGCCACCAGCGTGGGCAGCGTGCGACGGGCCACGACGTGCCGGCCGGCTGCACGGGCTCTCGCCACAGCAGGTCCGTCCGGCGGTAGCGGCCTGACCTTCGCGATGCCGGCGAGCACGCCGGCGCGCAACGACTCCGGCGCGGTATTTTCCTCGACGGCAGTCAACAAGGCGGCGGTTTCCCGGAACGACGCCACCTCGGCTCGGCACTCTGCGCACTCGGAGAGGTGGCGTTGGAAGTGGGCGCGCTCGAGGTCGTCCAGTGCGTCGACCGCATAGGCGCCAGACAGCGCGTGGATGTCGCTCATGCTCCTGCCCCCTCTCCGACGCCCAAGGCGTCTCTCATCCGGATCAGGCCATCTCGGATCCGGGTCTTCGCTGTGCCGAGCGGCAGGTCGAGCAACGCCGCTACCTCGTTGTGCGTGTAACCGCCGAAGAAGGCCAACTCCAACGCCTCCCGCTGCTTGCCGGTCAAGTGCCCCATGGCGTCGCGGACCCGCTTTGCCTCCATCGAAGCCGTCACCTCATCCACGGTCTCGTCGTGCTCAACACCCTGCTCGCGCCGCGAATAAGTCGCCTCCCGGCGTCCCGCCGCCTCCGCCGACCGCACCCGGTCGACCGCTCTCCGGTGGACGATCGTGAGCAGCCACGCCATCGCGCTGCCCCTGGCAGGGTCGAAGCTTGCGCACTGCCGCCAACAGTCGAGGTACGATTCCTGGGTCACTTCCTCGGCCTGGGCGCGGTCACGCAGCACCCGCATCGCGAGACCCGATGCGCGCGCCGACGTGGCGTCATACCACTCGGCGAACGCGCCCTCATCGCCTCGAGCTGCCCGCTTCAACAAGACCGCGACACGAGCAGCCGGCGAACCGTCGCCGTCAGGGAACCGTGTCTCAGGAACCGGCCGCACGTGGTTCACGTCTCGTCGCCTGCCTGTCGAAGTGGGTAGTGGGGCACATCCTCGGCATCAAAGTGCTGCAGATGACCTCCCGATCTACTGCGCTCATCAGTGATTCGGTGAGGAGGGCACACCGGATGGGTCCCGCCGGCCGCTATCGTCAGACAGTCCAAACCTATTCAAGCACGCGCCCCGTGCCCCAACCGCGGCCTCATCCGGCCGCTTGGACCGCGGGTCGTACATGTCACGACCTGCCGAGAGCTCGTGCACCTCGGCCTTCCACTCACGAAGCGCAATCAAGGCTCTCCGACCCGTTCCGGACGACTCCAGTCTCGTTCGCCCTAGGCGACGCTGCGACCGCGTCGAGGAGGAGTAGATGGCTAGTTTATGACCACTGGATCAAGTCTCGAATGCTTTCAGGCTCGGAGAACCACGTCCTCCGAGCCTGCAATTCGTAGCGGGGGCAGGATTTGAACCTGCGACCTCTGGGTTATGAGTGCCGTATCAGGCTCACAGAATGGCTCACACCTGGTCGACATGTGAGCCACCTTGAGCGTATCGTCGCAGGTCAGAGTTGGATTGAGTTTCCGTAGCCGTTCGCCCACGTTCGCTGAGGTTCGGGGCAACGTGTGCGGACACTGCGCGGACACCGACAATTTGCGAGCCTTCCGAGAGGCAGTTATGGCCTGGGTGAAACAACGCGTCGCCGACGACGGCGACAAACGGTTCGTCGCCTGCTACCGCGACCCCGAAGGCCGACAACGCTCCGCCGG
>JBOHDW010000087.1:0-5271 GCA_050700795.1 Nocardioidaceae bacterium
GTCGTCGGGTGGGTCCGCAAGAGGCTGGTCGACCCGGTCTTCGACACGAGCATCTCGCTGGTCACGCCGTTCCTGGCCTACCTCGGTGCCGAGTCGGTCAACGCCTCGGGCGTGCTCGGTGTTGTCATCGCCGGGCTGTTCCTCGGGCACAAGGCACCGCTCATCCAGACGGCGTCCTCACGGATCTCTGAGGCGATCAACTGGCGGACCATCTCGTTCCTCCTCGAGAACTGCGTCTTCCTGCTGATCGGTCTGCAGGCCCGGTGGATCATCGACGACGTCGCGAACGGCGGGGTGTCCTGGGGGCGCGTGGTCTTCGTGTGCCTTGCCGTGTTGCTCGGCGTGGTCGTGCTCCGGCTGGTCTGGGTGTTCCTCGCCCGCTACCTGCTCGTCCACTCCGGCCCGGACCCCGAGGGTCCCCGGCTGCCCCCATGGCGGTACACGTTCCTGCTCGGCTGGGCCGGGATGCGTGGTGTGGTGACGCTGGCCGCCGCGTTCGCCATCCCCACGTCGTTCCCGCACCGGGAGGTGCTGATCCTGGCGGCTCTCGTGGTCACGGCGGGCACCCTCTTCGGGCAGGGTACGACGCTCCCGTGGCTGGTCCGCCGGCTCGGCGTCGTACGGCCCGACCCGCGCCAGGACGCGCTGGCCCGCGCGGCCCTCTTCGAGAAGGCGACCGCGGCCGGCCTCGCCAAGCTCGCCGAGTACGCCGACGAGGACGACCCCCACAACACCGTCGAGGCGTTGCGCCGACGGGCCGAGCAGCGGGACTTCGCCGCCTGGGAACGGCTCGGCGCGACAGACCCCGACGAGGAGACGCCGAGCGAGACCTATGCCCGGCTGCGGCTCGAGATGCTCGGCGCCGAGCGGGCCAGGGTGCTCGAGGTACGCGACACAGGCAAGGTCGCCCACGAGATCATCGAGGATGTCCTGAACACCCTCGACGTCGAGGAGTCGATGCTCGACACCCGCAGCGCCCGCAGGGAGGCGTTCGTGGAGAGCACCAGGGACGCCGTGGTCGCCCCGCGCAAGGTGCCCGCGTGTGAGCACCTGAGGACGGCCGAGGACCTGCCGCGCGACACGGAGGGCGTCTGCGAGGACTGTTCCGCGATCGGCCAGCGCAACTGGGTGCACCTCCGCCAGTGCCTGACCTGCGGCCATGTGGCCTGCTGCGACTCGTCGCCGTACCGGCACGCGACCGCGCACTACGGCGCGAACGGCCACCCGGTCATGCGCTCGGCAGAGGCGGGGGAAGACTGGCGCTGGTGCTTCGTCGACAACAGGTTGGGGTGAGGACATGCGGATCACGAAGTTCGGGCATGCCTGCGTGCGGATCGAGTACGACGGCACGGTGATGGTGATCGACCCGGGCTGCTGGACCGAGCCCGAGGCGGTCGACGGCGCCGACGCCGTACTCGTGACCCATGAGCACGTCGACCACCTTTTCCCGGCCAACCTGCGCGCCACCACGGCGCCGATCTTCACCATCGAGGCGGTCGCGGCGCAGATCGCCGACCTGGCCCCGGACGTGACCGAACGCGTCACCGTCGTGGCGCCCGGGGACGCCTTCGACGCCGGGCTTCCGGTCACCGCGGTCGGCGCCCTGCATGCGGTGATCTACCCGGAGCTTCCGCGCTTCGCGAACACCGGGTACGTCGTGCAGTGCGGACCGCGGTCGGCGTACCACCCGGGCGATGCGCTGACACCGCCGGACCGACCGGTCGACGTGCTCCTCCTCCCGGTGCACGCGCCGTGGAGCAAGATCAGCGAGGTGGCCGACTACGCCCGCACGGTGGGGGCGATGAGCAACCTCGCCGTCCACGACGGGCTGCTCAACGCGAACGGCATCGACCTCGTCGGACGGCTGCTGACCGGCTTCCTCGAGCCTTCCGGACAGGGTTACCGGCGAATCGAGCCGGGCACCGACCTCTGACGGTCAGTCGGCGGACAGGGCGTCGCGGACGGGCACAAACTTGGCCTGCGCCTCCGCGAGCTCGTCCTCAGGGTCAGAGTCCGCGACGATGCCGCAGCCCGCGAAGAGGCGCACCCGGTTCCCGTCGATCTCGGCCGACCGCAGCGCGATGCCCCACTCGCCGTCGCCGGTCGCGTCCATCCAGCCGACCGGTCCGGCGTACCGATGGCGATCCATCCCCTCGATCTCCGCGATGAGCGCCTTGGCCGTCTCTGCGGGGGTGCCGCCGACCGCGGCAGAGGGGTGCAACGCCGCCGCGAGGTCGAGCGACGAGCTCTCCTCCGAGTCGTGGGTCACCCCCGCCACGTCGGTGGCCAGGTGCATGACGTTGGGCAGGTGCAACACGAAGGGAGCCTCGGGCACGTTCATCGACGAGCAGTACGGCGCCAGCGCGTCGGCGACCGACCGGACGGCGTACTCGTGCTCCTCGAGGTCCTTCGAGGAGCGGGCCAGGGTGGCCGCCAGGGCCAGGTCGTGCGCGTCGTCTCCGGTGCGCCGGATCGTGCCGGCCAGCACTCGTGAGGTGACCAGGCCGCGCTCGCGCCGGACCAGCAGCTCCGGGGTGGCGCCGAAGAAGTGGTCGACGTGGAAGGTCCAGCACATCGGGTAGCTCTCCGCGAGCCTCCGCAGCGGCCAACGCACGTCGATCGGGCCCTCCGCGGTGGCGACCAGGTCGCGCGCGAGCACCACCTTCTCGAGGGCACCACCGTTGATGCGTCGTACCGCCTCGGCCACGACCGACTCCCACTGCGCACCCGAGAGAGCGCCGTCGGCGAAGGCAACGACTCCGGGAGCCTCGGGGGCCGGGGTGGCCGTGACGGTCGGTGAGGCGGCGATCGCTCCCGCGCCGATCGTGGTCACCCAGCTGGTGTCCCCGCGCCGGCCGACGACCACCTCGGGCACGACCAGCACGCTGTCACCCGGGTCATCGGCGAACGCGAACGAGCCGAAGCAGACCAGGCCGGTGCCGGGCTGGTCGACCTCGTCGCGTACGACGGCGGACCCCGCCCGCTCGGTCCACCAGTCCCGCGCGTTGGAGAACCGGTCGCGGCCTCCGGTGGTCAGCCGGGCCGCCCGCCCCCACCCCACGAGACCGTCGCCGCGTCGTACCCAGGCGGTGGTGTGGGTCTCGGGCAGGAGGGAGAGGAGAGGCCCGGGGTCGTCTATCGCGACGGTGCGTACGACGAGCGGATGCACGTCCGGTCGTCCGGCAGACGCACCGCCGATCGCGGTCCCGGGCTCGGTCACGGTTGGTCAGCCTAGTCCGTGGGGAGCCGGGATTCGCACGGACCCGGCGTGGTCGGCCGAACGCCTGGGCTGCGTAGGGTTGCCGCCATGAGGACCGCGCGACGATGCTCTTCGGGCCGGGACGCCCCGTGAGCCGGGCCGGCCTCGACAAGAGACCCGCCGACGTGGCCGCGATGTTCGACGACGTCGCCCGTCGGTACGACCTGACCAACGACGTGCTGTCGCTGGGCCGGGACCGGCGCTGGCGCCGCGCCGTCGTCGCGGCGGTCGACCCCCGGCCGGGCGAGCGGGTCCTCGACCTGGCGGCGGGGACCGGTACGTCGAGCCAGCCCTTCGCGGACAGTGGCGCGACCGTCGTACCCTGCGACTTCTCGCTGGGGATGCTGCGTGTCGGCAAGCTGGCGAGGCCGCGGCTGGCGTTCACGGCGGGCGACGGGACCCGACTGCCGTTCGCGGATGGCACGTTCGACGCGGTGACCATCTCGTTCGGGCTGCGCAACATCGTCGACCCGGATGCCGGGCTCCGCGAGCTGCTCCGGGTCACCAGGTCTGGCGGCCGGCTGGTGGTGTGCGAGTTCAGCCATCCCACGAACGGGCCGTTGCGGACCGTCTACCTGGAGTACCTGATGCGTGCGCTGCCCCCGCTGGCCCGCGCGGTCTCGTCGTCGCCGGACGCGTATGTCTACCTGGCCGAGTCGATCCGGGCCTGGCCCGACCAGGAGGGGCTCGCCGCCCGCATCGCCGCGGCGGGCTGGGGCGACACGAGATGGCGCAACCTCACCGGCGGGATCGTGGCCCTCCACCACGCCGCCAGACCCGTAGACCCGGCTTGACCGTCGGCGGCGGAACTGCTTTCGCCCCCGGGCGCGCCGGTTCACCATGGCCCCATGGTGAACAGGAACTCACCACGTGGAACTCCGCGTGGTAAGTGGTGGTTCACCATGGCCCCATGGTGAAGCGGGGGTCCTCGGGCCCGTGGTCGCAGGGGAGCGCGGGGAGTCCTAGACTGTCGAACCGCGACGATTAGTGAACGGTTTCACATACTCACATGATCGGCCACAACGACGAGACGGAAGCGATGCAGCCGGAAATGCCGGACAGGGACAGCCGATGACCCGGACCACCGCCGACGCGCGGCAGGCCGACGTGATCGTCGTCGGCGCCGGGCCGGCCGGCTCGACGGCGGCGTTCCACCTCGCGCGGGCCGGCGTCGACGTGCTCCTGCTCGAGAAGAGCGCCTTCCCCCGCGAGAAGGTCTGCGGCGACGGGCTCACCCCGCGGGCGGTCAAGCAGCTCATCACGCTGGGCATCGACCTCGAGGCACCCGGGTGGATCCGCAACCACGGCCTTCGCATCGTCGGCGGTGGCCACCACCTCGAGCTGCCCTGGCCCGAGCTCTCGTCGTTCCCCGACTACGGCCTGGTCCGCACCCGGACCGACTTCGACGAGCTGCTGGCCCGGCACGCCGAGAAGGCTGGCGCCCGTCTCATGGAGCGTACGACGGTCACCGGACCGGTCTTCGACGGAGACGGGACCGGAGCCGAGACCGGGACCGGAGCCGGAACTCGCGTCGTCGGGGTGACGGCGAGGCCCGTCGACGACCGCGGCCGCAAGGCCGGGGACGAGACGACCTACCGGGCACCGATCGTCATCGCGGCCGACGGGGTGAGCGCCCGACTCGCGCTGGCACTCGGGCTGCACAAGCGCGACGACCGACCGCTCGGAGTGGCCGTCCGGACCTACTACAAGAGCCCGCGCCACGCCGACGACTGGATGGAGTCGTGGCTCGAGCTGTGGGACGGCAGACCGGGGGAGAGCAAGCTGCTGCCCGGCTATGGCTGGATCTTCGGCGTCGGCGACGGGACCGCCAACGTCGGGCTGGGCATCCTCAACACGTCCCAGGCGTTCCAGAACGTGGACTACAAGGGGCTGCTGCGCCGCTGGTTGGACAACACCCCCGAGGAGTGGGGGTTCCGCGAGCACAACATGGTCGGCAAGATCGGCGGCGCCGCGCTGCCGATGGGGTTCAACCGGAAGCCGCACTACACGCG
>JBOHDW010000088.1:0-9218 GCA_050700795.1 Nocardioidaceae bacterium
TACGGCCGCGGCAGCGCCGACGACAAGGCCGGGATCGCCGCCCATCTGGCGGCGATCCGAGCCCACGGTGCGGACCTTCCGGTCGGCGTGACCGTGCTCGTCGAAGGCGAGGAGGAGGTCGGGTCTCCGACCCTGCAGGCGTTCCTGGACGAGTACGCCGAGCTGCTCGCCGCCGACGTCATCGTGATCGCCGACTCCGGGAACTGGGACATCGGCGTGCCCGCGTTGACCACCAGCCTGCGGGGGCTGGTCGACTGCATCGTCGAGGTGCGCACCCTCGAACATGCGGTCCACTCGGGGATGTGGGGCGGGGTCGTCCCGGACGCGGTGAGCGCGCTCGTGAGGCTGTTGGCCACCCTGCTGGACGAGGAGGGCAACGTCGCGGTCGAGGGGCTCAGCCGGGCCGGCGCGGCCGATGTGGAGTATCCACTGGACCGGCTGCGTGCGGAGTCCGGCGTCAGCGAGGGGGTCCGGCTGATCGGGTCGGGCTCCGTCGTGGAGCGGCTCTGGGCGCGCCCGGCGATCTCGGTCATCGGGTTCGACGCCACCCGGACCGCGGACGCCTCGAACACGTTGATCCCGGTCGCCCGGGCGAAGGTCTCGATGCGGGTGCCCCCTGGTCAGGACGCCCGCGAGGCGTTGGTCCTGCTGCGCGACCACTGCGAGAAGCACGTGCCGTGGGGCGCGTCGCTCACCTTCACCCCCGGAGACATCGGGGAGCCCATCGAGATCGACGCCACCGGTCCGGCGTACGACGCCGCCCGCAAGGCGTTCCGCGATGCCTGGGACGGGGTCGCGCCCGTCGACATGGGGGCCGGCGGGTCGATCCCGTTCATCGCCGCCTTCAACGCGGCGTTCCCGGCCGCGTCGGTGCTGGTGACCGGCGTGGAGGACCCGGACACCCGGGCCCACGGCGCGAACGAGGGACTGCACCTGGGCGAGTTCGCGCGCGTGTGTCTGGCCGAGGCGCTGCTGTTGGCCAACCTCGTCGACCCGGCCTGAGAGCTGCCCCGCCCCGCTCTCCGCACTTCCTGGGCCGGCCGCGAACCAAGCCGAGCGGGAACACCAGCCGGGTCGAGCAGAGGTGGGGGGCGGCACCCCATAGACTGCGATGGTGCGATCGCGCCGGGGAGACGGCCGCCTGACGGCGGCCCTCGACCCCCACGACCAGGGCCCCCAGGACTCCTGCGGCGTCTTCGGCGTCTGGGCACCGGGTGAGGACGTCGCCAAGCTGACCTACTTCGGCCTCTACTCCCTCCAGCATCGGGGTCAGGAGTCGGCCGGGATCGCGGTGAGCAACGGTCGCCAGATCCTGGTCTACAAGGACATGGGGTTGGTCTCGCAGGTCTTCGACGAGTCGACGCTGGAATCGCTCAAGGGTCACCTCGCGGTGGGGCATACGCGCTACTCCACGACCGGCGCCACCACCTGGCACAACGCCCAGCCGACGTTCCGGCCGACCGCGGACGGGTCGCTCGCGCTGGCCCACAACGGGAACCTGGTCAACACCCACGAGCTGACCGAGCTGCTCGGCTCGATCGAGGACTCCGGCGAGCTCGACCTGCATCCGCGGATCCTCGAGGAGGCGACCAGCGACACGGCGGTCGTCACCGCGCTGCTCGCCCATCACCCGGACACTGCCCTCGAGGATCGCGCGATCGAGCTGTTGCCGCAGGTGCGCGGCGCCTTCTCGTTCGTCTGGATGACCGAGACAACGTTGTACGCCGCCCGCGACCCCCAAGGCATCCGCCCGCTCGTCCTAGGCCGACTCGAACGCGGCTGGGTCGTCGCGAGCGAGGATGCCGCGCTCGCCACCATCGGCGCGTCCGTCGTACGGGAGGTCGAACCCGGCGAGCTGCTCGTCATCGATGAGAACGGCCTGCGCTCCCATCGGTTCGCCGACGCCGAGCCGCGTGGCTGCGTGTTCGAGTACGTCTACCTCGCCCGGCCGGACGCCCGCATCGCCGGACGAAGCGTCCACGAGGCGCGCGTGGAGATGGGCCGGCGCCTGGCGCGCGAGTTCCCCGTCGACGCGGACCTGGTGATGCCGGTCCCCGAGTCCGGTACGCCGGCCGCCGCGGGGTACGCCGAGGAGAGCGGCATCCCCTTCGGCCAGGGGTTCGTGAAGAACGCCTACGTCGGGCGCACGTTCATCCAACCGAGCCAGTCACTGCGACAGCTGGGGATCCGGCTCAAGCTCAACGCCCTCGACCACATGATCCGGGGCCGGAGGGTGATCGTCGTCGACGACTCGATCGTGCGCGGCAACACCCAACGCGCACAGGTACGCCTGCTCAGGGAGGCCGGCGCGGCCGAGGTGCACGTCCGGATCTCCAGCCCGCCGGTGCACTGGCCGTGCTTCTACGGGATCGACTTCGCCACCCGGGCCGAACTGATCGCCAACGGGCTGGCCATCGACGAGGTCCGGGCGAGCATCGGGGCCGACACCCTCGGCTACATCAGCCTCGAGGGCATGGTCGAGGCCACCGGCCAGCCGGTGGGGCAGCTGTGCACCGCCTGCTTCACGGGGAAGTACCCCATCGAGCTGCCCGACGAGACGCTGCTCGGGAAGCACCTACTCGAGACGTCCCTGATCAGCGAAGCGCTGCCGGTGCTGAACAACCCGTGACCGAGGGAGCCGCGTTGAGCCGCTACGAGACTGCCGGCGTCTCCATCGACGCCGGCGACAAGGCCGTCGAGCTGATGAAGGTCTGGGTCGAGAAGGCCCGTCGTCCCGAGCTGGTCGGGGGCATCGGTGGCTTCGCCGGGCTGTTCGACGCCTCGGCCCTGAAGAGGTTCGACCATCCCCTGCTGGCCACCTCCGCGGACGGGGTGGGCACCAAGGTCGCGATCGCCCAGGCCATGGGGGTGCATCACACCATCGGGTTCGACCTGGTCGGCATGCTCGTCGACGACCTCGTCGTCTGTGGTGCCGAGCCGTTGTTCCTGACCGACTACATCGCCACCGGGCGCGTCGTACCCGAGCGGGTGGCCGCGATCGTCCAGGGGATCGCGGAGGCCTGCGTGCAGGCCGGGTGCGCCCTCGCCGGCGGTGAGACCGCGGAGCACCCCGGGCTGCTCGAGCCCGACGAGTACGACGTCGCGGGGGCCACCACCGGGGTGGTCGAGGCGGCCGACCTGCTCGGAGCGGCGCGGGTCGAGGTCGGCGACGTGGTGATCGCCTTGGAGTCGAGCGGCCTGCACTCCAACGGGTACTCCCTCGTCAGGCAGGTGTTGCTCTCCGAGTCCGGCTGGTCGCTGGACCGGCACGTCGACGAGCTCGGCCGGACCCTGGGCGAGGAGCTGCTCGAGCCGACCCGGAGCTACGCCAAGGCGTGCCTCGAGGTCGCCCGCGTGACCGGCACGCACGCCATGGCGCACATCACCGGTGGCGGCCTGGCGGCCAACCTGGCGCGGGTGCTCCCGGAGTCGCTCGGTGCCCGCGTCGACCGCTCCACCTGGACCCCGCCACCCGTCTTCGATCTGGTCCGCCGCGTCGGTGCCGTCTCCCGCCACGATCTCGAGGCGACCCTGAACTGCGGTGTCGGCATGGTGACCCTGACGCCGTCCGGGGACGTCGACGCGACGATCGGGCTGCTCGCGGCCCACGGCGTACCCGCCTGGGCGGCCGGCGAAGTTGTCGACGGGGTGGTCGACGGGGTTGTCGACGGGGTGGTCGACGGGGTGGTCGACGGGGCGGTCGGGGGCGGCGTCCGGGGCGGAACCGTGACGATGGTGGGCAGCCACCCCGGTTGGGGCTGATCCCTTCGCCGGCAAGACCCGCCGGCAAGAGCCGGGGGTCGCGTGCGGGAATGCCCCGGGCCGGGTACGGTTGGAATCACGAGAAACCAGAGGAGAGACCGGACGCGCGAGTGATCCACTCCTCGGCGTCGCGAGGCGACCGTCGGGGGACGGGTTCGTCGTGACTCCGGCCAGACGTGCGAGGGGGTCCCGATGGGGCGCCGCGGCAGATACAACGCCAAGCAGACCAAGGCCGCACGCGACCTGAAGTACCGCTCGCAAGAGACGGACTTCGGTGCGCTGGCGAAGGAGCTGCACACCGAGGACGACGTCGACGAACTCGACGCGAAGCCGGACAACGACCCGACCGACGCATGGGCCGACTACACCGCCCGTCGCGCCGACTGAACCGCCCCAGACAAGTCAGCGCAGAAACGTCAGCGCAGAGACGTCAGCGAAGGTAGAGCCCGCGCAGTCGGCCGATCTCACTCATCCGCCGCTCGGCCAGCCGGTCGGCCGCAACCGCTGGCGGGACACCCTCGTCGGCGGCGAGCGAGAAGACGCTCGCGGTGGTGTCGAAGATCTTCTCCGCCTGCTGCCTGGCCCGGTCGAAGGAGAACCCCTCGAGCTCGTCCGCGACCTGGATCAGGCCGCCGGAGTTGACTACGTAGTCGGGCGCGTAGAGGATGCCCCGGTCCTGCAGCTGCTTCTCGATCCCCTCGTGGGCGAGCTGGTTGTTCGCGGCGCCGCAGACGATCGCTGCCGACAGGGTCGCCACCACCTCGTCGTCGAGGGCCCCGCCCATCGCGCACGGCGCGTAGACGTCGAGCGGCCTCCGGACCATCGCGTCGGCATCGGCGACCGATCGGACGTCGGCGTGGTCACCCTGGACTCGGGCGACCGCCTGAGGGTTGACGTCGGTCACGACGACGAGGGCGCCGTCCTCGACCAGATGCTGGACCAGGTGCCGCCCGACCTTCCCGACCCCGGCGACCCCCACCGTCCGGCCGCGCAGCGTGGGCGCTCCCCAGACGGCCTCGGCCGCCGCGCGCATCCCCTGGAAGACGCCGTACGCCGTGAGTACCGACGAGTCCCCGGCCCCACCGTGGGCGACGGTGCGACCCGTGACGAAGGCGCACTCGCGCGCGACGACGTCCATGTCCTCGGAGTAGGTGCCGACGTCGCAGGCGGTGAGGTAGCGGCCGTTCAGCGACTGGACGAACCGGCCGTAGGCGCGCAGCAGCCCCTCGTTCTTCTCGATCGCGGGGTCACCGATGATGACGGCCTTGCCACCCCCGAGGTCGAGGCCGGCGAGCGCCGCCTTGTAGGCCATCGCCCGGGAGAGGTTGAGCACGTCGGTGAGCGCATCCTGCTCGGTCGCGTAGGGGTAGAACCGGGTTCCGCCCAGCGCCGGGCCGAGGGCCGTGGAGTAGATGGCGATGATCGCCCGGAGCCCCGTGGGCTCGTCGTGACAGAAGACGACCTGTTCGTGGCCGGTGGTCGCGGCGAAGACGCCGGGGCCGGTCGGGCTGCTGGCTGGCACGAGTGCTGACCCTTCGGTTCGGAGCCCGCGGGGGGTGGTGCGGGCGTGATTGTCGGGCGGCCGCGGGGGTGGTGCGTCCGCCCGCCTCCAGGGTAGGACCCGCGGCCGGGGGCGCGCCGCCGACCCCGCCGACACACGTCAGGGGTCCCATTGGTGACACGGAGGGGCCATTGTCACGTTTTCTGCGCGGGATTTAGGCTGGGAGATGTCACACTTGTCGGGGCTCGGGAGTTCCCCCGAGGAGCCAGCACACAACACGAGGGAGGCTCGCCATGAACACGCGGCCACCTGAGTCCGAGGCGTTGCTCACGCCTGCCGAGGTCGCGGCCATGTTCCGGGTCGACCCCAAAACGGTCACCCGGTGGGCCAAGGCCGGCAAGTTGAGCTCGATTCGGACTCTCGGCGGACATCGCCGTTACCGCGAGTCCGAGGTCCGCGACCTGCTCTCCGGGATGGTTCCGGAGCAGCGTCGCGGGGGCGAAGGGAGCTGATCGAACCGATCGGCTGGGGGCGACGATCACGGCCACGTGTTGGGGCGCGCGCCGTCAAAGTCTGAGCCACTACGTGTGGGCGTTCATCGAAGCGCCCGCACGTAGCTCATTAAGGACCGGGCCTCTCGCAGTCGTTGCTCCCACGTGGCGCCCACCCCGAGCAGTACGCCGCCCGCCGTACCCAGCAGCACCCAGCGCGGAACCGCCTCGTCGATGTACGGCGCGGCGAGCCGCACCACCAGCAGCGCTCCCACCGTCGCACCGCACACGATCGGTGCCGTCCAGTGCATCCGCGTGCCGCCCAGGACGAGGGCGAGGCACCCCAACCCCAGCAGCAGCGGCCGCCAACCGGTCGGCTCGGCGAGCACCCAGAGCAGGCTCGGCGTCAAGGCGAGGCCCAGCCCCGGCGCCAGGCTGGACATCGTGTCGACGTCCCCGCGCCGCCGCAGGCGAGCCCACCCGACGAGGAGCAGGGCCACGGCGCTGGGCAGAGTGTAGGCCTCCGGCGCGTGCACGCCGATGTCCCACAGGCGGACCCAGGTCCCGGCGGCGAGCAGGGCACCGCCCAGCCAGGCGGCCGCTCGACGGTCGGCTCGGACCAGGGCCAGGACGGTGACGAAGGCGCCGCTCACGGTGAGGTAGACCGCCGCCCAGGTCGCCTCGAGAGCTTCGGGCGCGGCGACCGTCCCGGCCAACGCGAGAGACACGGCGGCGGCAGCCGCGCCGGCCTCGACCCCGAGCCGGAGGTCCCCCCGACGCGGACCGGGGAGCGCCGGCGCCGCCAGCACCAGCACGCCGAGCACCGACAACCCGCCCAGGGCCGTCCAGCTCTCCGCCGCGTGGAGGCAGTGGCCCACCGTCCACGCCGTGCCGCCTACGGCCAGCCCGAGCCCGAGCCCGGCGGCGGTTGCGGTGCCGGCGATCTCGGTGCGGAACCCCGCGCCGGCCGCCAGGGCGACCGTGAGCACCAGCGCGAACAAGGTCAGCCATGGTGCGTGCAGCCCGACGGCGAGCGCGGCGAGAAGGTACCCGGCCACCCCCGCCAGCACCGTCTCGTTGAGCCCGCGCAGCCACGCGAGCAGACCGACGACCGCACCGATCGCGAGGGTCGCCTCGACCGCGCACACGGGCACTGGGTACGCCGCCAGGGTCAGCGCCGCCACCAGGGGGACCGTCAGAACCACGCTCGTCTCGAAGTGGGCCCGCGTCGCGTGCAGCCGCCGGGCATGGCTGGCCGCCACGGTGAGGAGCGCTCCGACCGCGAGGGGAAGCAGCCAACCTGCCGGCACGGCCGGGTCCGCACCAGGCAGTCGATCGCCGCTGCCACCGGCCCAGAGCGACTGCGCACCATCGACGAGCCGCTCGGTCGCGACGGCCGCCGCGGAGAGCACACCGGCCGCGGTGAGGCATCCCACGGCCGCCTGGGCCAGGCTCGGGGCGAACCGCCAGGGCCCCCTCAGGACCATGGTCGCGCCGGACAGAAGCACCAGCGTCGCCGTCAGGGCCAGCAGCTGGCGGGTGCCGCCGGCGTCGTCGAGCGGCAGGAGAACGACCCCGGTGATCGTCAAAACGGCCACGGCCACACCGCCGACCCGCAGCCACTGCCGGCCGCGCAGTCCCGTCACGGCGGCCGCGAGCACCGCCGCACTCATCAATGGCCACGCCTCGCCGTGCAGCCACAGGCCGCGCAGGGTGTCGTGCTCGACGGCTCGGGCGGCGCCCGCAACGCTCAGGACCAGCCAGGCGACGAGTGCTTCCACCGCGAGCCCGCGACCGGCCCACCGCAGGCCGAGGCGGTGATGGATGCCGGTCAGCGAGGCGAGGACCAGCACGCAGACCAGCTCGCCGACCTCGGGTTGGCCGCCGATCACCGTGCCCAGGCCGATGGCGAGGATCGCCGCCGCCGTGACCGTTACCGCCTCGGTGCCGAGCAGCCCCCCGGTCAGGACGCGCCTGGTGACCAGCGCGGTCGAGGTCGCCACAGCCAACATGACCGCCCCGAGCAGGACCAGGAAGCCGCCGCGGTCGATGCCGCCGAGCCAGCCCGAGTGCTTCGCGCCGATCAGGTCCAGGGCCAGCAGCCCGAAGCCGATCAGCTCGGTGGCCTCGGCCGTGACGCGCAGCTCCCGGCGGCACAGCCAGGCGGTCGCCACGCCGGCGGCGACCGTGAGGGTCACCAGGACCGTCGTACGACCGGCGACGCCGAGGGCCGACCAGGTCACTGCCAGGAAGACCAGCGCGGCCACCAGGACGCAGCCGGCGCCGAGGGTCAACAGGACCTTGGGCACCGAGGCCGAGCTCATCCGGGTCGGGGCCGTGACCCTGGCCGCGGGAGGCAACGCCTGAGCCGGCCCCGGCTCCGCATCCTCGAGGTCGCTCGTGAGCGTCGTCGTCGCGGTCGACAGGGCGCGCAGCTGTTCGAGCTGCCGGTCGGCGGTCATCAACGAGCGGTACAGCTCACCGGCCAGCGGGTCTCGCAGCAGCAGCCCGCAGCTGGGGCAGGACTGGGCCGCGTACTCGATCGGGCCCCGGCAGTCGGGACACCGGTGCGGGTCGGCATAGCGCGTCATGGGTCCATGACGCCACATCGGCCGGTGTCCGTGCAGCGCTTTCCCACTCAACCCCCCTGAGTACCCCCACCCAGTCGACCCGGCTCGAACGCAACCTTCAGACCCGTCGACCCGGCTCGAACGCAACCTCCAGCCGGGTAGCTCTCGCCCAAGCGGGCGGATCCGGGAAGAATGGCGCCCATGAGATCGCGGGCGAGCAGCGTTCGCCCGGGTGCCGCCTTGGTCGTGCTTGCGGCCCTGCTTATCGGTGTCGTCTTCGTGTGGGGCGGGTACGCCGCGGGCTGGCGTTGGACCGGGCTGTCCTCGCAGGTCACCCTGTGGGACTGGCTCGAGGCGCTCGCTCTTCCCGTCACCGTCGGGTTGGTTCCGCTGACGATTCGACACCGCGGCCGGCTGCATCGACGGCACCAGGTCTCGGCGCTGGCCGGGCTCGCCCTGTTCGTCGTCCTGGTCCTTGCGGGCTACCTCGTGCCGATGCGGTGGACCGGGTTCACCGGCAACACGCTGTGGGACTGGCTGAGCCTCGCCCTGCTGCCGTTGGTGATCGCGACGTCGACGCTGTGGCACCGCCCGCCTCGTTGGAGCGCTCGCCACGGTGCGGTCCTGGTCGGTGGCGTGCTGCTCGTTGTGGTGTTGGTCGCCCTTGGGTACCTGGTCCCCTGGGACTGGACGGGGTTCACCGGCAACACCGCCTGGGACTGGATCAAGCTGCTGCTTCTCCCCGTCCTGCTTCCCGTGTTCGTCCTCCCCCGGCTGGTGCGCGCGGCCGACACCTGGATGACCCGGCAGGAGCCGCCCGTCGCCGATCCGACCCGGTGACGTGGGACCGGCGCCACTTCCTCACACCCGCGCGCTCGCGCACCAGGCCATGGC
>JBOHDW010000089.1:0-5714 GCA_050700795.1 Nocardioidaceae bacterium
ACAGCGAGACGATCGTCACCGAATCGCAGCCGGCCGCGCGACGGTTCACCGCCGAGGTCGACGCGGCCGCCGTGCTGGTTAACGTGTCCAGCCGGTTCGTCGATGGTGGCGAGTTCGGCTTCGGCGCGGAGATCGGCATCTCGACGCAGAAGCTGCATGCGCGCGGTCCGATGGGGCTCGCCGAGATGACCTCGACCAAATACGTGGTGACCGGCGACGGGCACGTCCGCTGAGGCTCCGCTCGCTCACGGTGGCGCAGCGGCGGGCCCGCCTCGCCCGGAGGCACCGGCTGCTGCCGGGCACCCGCACCGACGACGTCGCGACGATCGCGGACGACCTCGTCGCGCTGCACTCCTCCGACCCGGTCACGGTGTACCTGTCCGCACTGGTTCGGATGCGACACCCATCGGTCGCCGCGGTCGACACGGCGTTGTACGACGACCGCAGCGTCGTCCGTCATCACGCGATGCGGCGGACGTTGTGGGTCGCCACCCCGTCCGTCGTACGCCTGATGCATGCGGCCGCGACGACCGCTCTGGTCGAGCCCGAGCGCCGGCGTACCCTCCAGTTGCTGGGGGCCAACGGGATCGAGGATCCCCAGGGATGGCTCGACGACGCGCGGCAACGGGTGCTCGAGGTGCTGCTCGAGGACGGTCCGATGACCGCGCGCGCGCTGGGCCTGAAGGTCCCCGAGCTGACCCACAAGATCCAGATGGCGCCCGGCAAGAGCTATGGCGCCTCGGTCTCGGCGCACACCCGGGTCCTGCTCCAGCTCGGCTTCGAAGGGCGGATCGTGCGCACCCGGCCGACCGGATCGTGGGTCAGCGGGGCCTACGCCTATGCGGCGATGGAGACCTGGATGGACGGCCTCCACGGAAGCACCTCGGACTCGGCGCGAGAGGCGGCGGGCGAGGTCGCCGATGCGTACCTGCGCCGGTTCGGCCCGGTCACCGGCATCGACCTCCAATGGTGGGCCGGCTGGACCGCGGCCACCACGAGACGCGCGCTCGAGGACGCCGGCGCCGAGCAGGTGCAGCTCGACGACGGCCCTGGGTGGGTCGCCGCCGACGACGCAACGACGGCCTCCGCCGGCCCCTGGGTGGCGCTGCTGCCGGGGCTCGATCCGACCGTGATGGGGTGGAAGGAGCGTGGGTGGTATCTCCCGGCCGAGGCGGCCGACGCGTTCGACCGCAACGGGAACGCCGGCCCGACGATCTGGGTGGATGGCGAGGTCGTCGGAGCCTGGGCGCAGGCGCCTGATGGCGAGCTCCGGCTGCACTTCTTCCGTGACGTTCCCACGCCCCGCCGCCGTCAGGTCGAGCGGCGACGAGACGAGCTGTCGGCAATGATCGCCGACACCCGTTTCACGGTGCGTTTCCCGGGGCGGGTCAACGCGATGCTGCTCGGCGACGGTTAGGCTCGAAGGCATGACCGCTCCCTCCGCAGCCGAGGTCGCCGCGCACGCCAACGACCTCGACGTCTACACCGACCCGGCCTCCGAACGGGTCGGTACGTCGGCGACGGTGATCACCTTCGTGCGCACGGTCGGCTCCGTCGCACTGGCCGGTACGGCGGCGTACCAACACAGCCTGACCCTGCTCGTGGCGGCGCTCGTGGTCTATTGGCTCGGCGACATGCTCGACGGGTTCGTGGCTCGCATCCGCGGCTGTGAGACGCGGATCGGAGCGGTCCTCGACATCCTGTGCGACCGCTTCTGCGCGGCGACGTTCTACCTAGGCCTGGTCTGGCTGCATCACCGGTTCGCCGCCCCCGTGTTGATCTACCTCGCCGAGTTCATGGTGATCGACTGCTTCCTGTCGCTGGCCTTCTTGGCCTGGCCGATCCGCAGCCCGAACTACTTCTACGTCGTCGACCGGCAGCTCTGGCTGTGGAACTGGTCGAAGCCCGGTAAGGCCGTGAACTCCTCGCTCTTCGCGGTGCTGCTCCTGGTCACCGGTTGGGTGTGGGTCGGCATCGTGATCGCGACCGCGTTGCTCGTGCTCAAGTGCGTCTCACTGGTGCGGCTGGGTCGTATCGGGCTCCCCGTGCCGGCACGTTAGGATTCGGCCATGTCGCTGACCTCGCTTCTCACCCTCGCTGTGACCACGACGCCAGAGGGCGGCGTCAGCAAGTGGGTGGTCGGCGGTGGGATCTTCCTGCTGGCCGCGATCGTGATGGGGGCGCTGCTGGCCTTCGGCGGCGGACGTCGACACTCCTGATGCTGTCGGCATGAGAGGGTCCGCGCGTGGCTGACCGGCCCGCCGAGAAGACGCGACGCCGAGTCGGCGTGATGGGCGGCACCTTCGACCCGATCCACCACGGTCACCTGGTCGCCGCGAGCGAGGTGCAGGCCTGGTTCGACCTCGACGAGGTGATCTTCGTCCCGACGGGGGAGCCCTGGCAGAAGGTCGACCGAGTCGTCTCCACCGCGGAGGATCGCTACCTCATGACGGTGATCGCCACCGCTTCCAACCCGAGGTTCTGGGTGTCGCGCGTGGATATCGACCGGGCCGGTCCGACGTACACCATCGACACGCTGCGCGACCTGCGCGCTCAGCTCCCCGACGCCGACTTCTACTTCATCACCGGTGCCGATGCGCTCAGCGACATCTTCACCTGGCGCGATGCGGATGACCTGTTCGAGCTCGCGCAGTTCGTCGGCTGTACCAGACCGGGCGTGGTGATGAACACCTCGATCCTGGCCGACATCCCCCGGGACCGGTTCACCATCGTGGAAGTGCCGGCGCTCGCCATCTCCTCGACCGACTGCCGCGCCCGTCGCCTCCGAGGAGAGCCGGTCTGGTACCTCGTGCCGGACGGCGTCGTGCAGTACATCGCGAAACACGACCTCTACCGAAGGACGGGAACCACCTCTTGACCGCAACCGAGCACGCCCTCGAACTCGTCCGTACGGCGGCGCTCGCCGCTGGCGACAAGCTCGCGGAGGAGATCATCGCCTTCGACGTCTCCGAGCAGCTGGTCATCACCGATGCGTTCCTGATCTGCTCGGCCTCCAACGACCGCCAGGTCAAGGCCGTCGTCGACGAGATCGAGGATCGGCTCCGCGAGGTCGGCGCCAAGCCGGTACGCCGCGAGGGGGAGCGTGACGGTCGGTGGGTGTTGATCGACTACGGGGAGATCGTGGTCCACGTCCAGCACCAGGAGGAGCGCACCTTCTACGCCCTCGAGCGGCTCTGGCGCGACTGTCCACAGATCGAACTGCCCGCCGAGGTCTCCTCCGGTCGGTGAAGGGGCCGGTCTCACTCGCTCGGCCGACGCTCCGTCGACGCCTGACCGGGCCCAGCTCCGCCCGGAGGCCCCGGCATCGCGTGGGGCCCCGGCATCGAGAATTTCTCGCACAGATATTCGATTGTGTCTCGGATACTGAGATTTTAGGCG
Source organism: Nocardioidaceae bacterium (assembly GCA_050700795.1). GTDB lineage: Bacteria > Actinomycetota > Actinomycetes > Propionibacteriales > Nocardioidaceae > JBOHDW01. Next base: position 3,400 of record JBOHDW010000089.1, read on the forward strand.
GGAAATGTCGGTGCTGGTCGTCAGTGTTGAGGCATGGCAACAGCGGCAGCACCTTGGCGGAACAGCGATCGGCGAGGCGACGCGTCCGATCCGGGGCCGGAGTTGACCACGACGGAGCTGGGGTCGTGGGTGGCGGCGTTGGCGGGGTTGGACGCCGGTGTCGGTGACGCCGAGCGGATCGACCAACTGCGGTTGCTGGAGCAGGTCAAGGGGGCCTGTGCGGCCGCCCAGGCCCGGATCTCGGTCGCGTTCGCGGACTCCCAACGGGCGGCGCAGGAGGCGGAGGGGGTGCCCTCCGAGCAGTTGGGCAGGGGCATCGGTGCCCAGGTCGCCTTGGCCCGACGCGACTCGGCACATCGTGGAGGTCGGCACCTCGGGTTGGCACAGGCCCTGGTCAACGAGCTCCCACACACGTTGGCGGCGCTGACGGCCGGCGTGATCGGCGAGTGGCGGGCCACGCTGGTCGCGAGGGAGACGGCCTGTCTGTCCGCTGATGACAGAAGGGCGGTCGACGCGGCTCTCGCGAGCCTGCCCGGTGGGCTGCCCGCGTTGGGCGACCGTGGCACCGAGCGAGCGGCCCGCACGTTGGCCTACCGGATCGACCCGCACGCCGTGGTGGCGCGAGCGAGCAAGGCCTCGGCGGATCGGCGAGTCACCCTGCGGCCGGCTCCGGACACGATGAGCCTCCTGACCGGATTGCTGCCTTGTGCCCAGGGCGTGGCGGCCTACGCGGCCCTGACCGGTATCGCCGACAGGCTGCGTGCGGAGGGCGACTCGAGGTCTCGCGGACAGATCATGGCCGACACGTTGGTGGAGCGGGTGACCGGTCAGGCGACTGCCGAGGCGGTGCCGATCGAGGTGCAACTGGTGGTCACCGACGAGTCGCTCTACGGCTCCAATGACGACGTCTCCCGCCCCACCGGCGCCGGCGCCTGCGGGGCAGCCGAGGAGCCCGCCCAGCTGCTCGGCTACGGGCCGATTCCGGCCGGGCTTGCGCGCCGGCTGCTGCTGCCTGTGGCGGACCAGTCCCAAGGAGCTCGATCGGATCCGTGGGACGGGTCGGACGAGCCGCACACTTCGCACGAGATCGAGCGCACCAGGGTATGGCTGCGGCGCCTCTACGCCCGTCCCGCGGACGGCGTGCTGGTCGCGATGGACTCGCGTCGACGAATCTTCGACGACGGACTCCGCAGGATGCTGATCGCCAGGGACCGGCTCTGCCGCACCCCCTGGTGCGGCGCCCCGATTCGGCACGTGGATCACGTCGTGGCCCACGCCGACGGCGGTGCGACCAGCATCGACAACGGGCAGGGGCTCTGTCAGGCCTGCAACCACGCGAAGCAGGCTTCAGGGTGGCGGGCGCGCCGGCCAACTGACGGCAGCGTGGTCACCACCACCCCGACCGGGCACCCCTACCGGAGTCATCCGCCGCCGCTCCCCGGTGCCCGGGGGGCCGCACTCGCCCTGACCCCACCCGAAGCCGTGCCACGCGTCGACACCTTCACCGACCTCGAGCTGCGGTTGAAGCTGATCCTCGACGCCGCCTGACGGCATTGTCCCGGCGATCCGTCGCCGGTTCGCATAGGCTCGTGCCGTTGGCTAAGATCTCCTGGTTGCCCACCGCCCAGCGATGGTGGGCGGCGGGGCTGTGGCGCAGCTGGTAGCGCACCTGCATGGCATGCAGGGGGTCAGGGGTTCGAGTCCCCTCAGCTCCACCAGATCGAACACGTGCTTGAGGGGCTACCGAGCATTGGAAAGGTCGGTAACCTGCTCCGGACTAATGCCTGAGTTGCCGAGTAGCTCGGCGAGCTTGTTCAGTTCGGAGTTGGCCAGGCGATAGCGGTTGGCTCGCCCAACGGCGGTGGCCGTGACCAGGCCGGTCTCGCGCAGGGCCTTGAGGTGGTAGGAGACGAGTGATTGGCGCAGGCCGGTGACTGTCTCGAGTTCTCGAACGGTGCTGCTGGTATCCGCGAGCCAGAGCACGATCAGCAGCCGGTCCGGGTTAGCCAAACCACGCAGGACCGGAGCCCAGATGTCGGCCAGTCGTCGACACTCTTCGATGAGGGCCGAGTCGGTCGAGTCAGTCACAACAGGATTTCCTGGTGTTACGCATAATTCTGGTTATTATACCTGAGTGACACCCACCGGCCCTACTGCGGCGCAGGCTTCCCGGGCGCGCCTGGCGCAACGGGTCAGGGTGCTGTCCTGGGTGACCCTGGCCTGGCTGGCCGTAGACGGCCTCATCGGCATGACGGCTGGCATCAACGCCGGCTCTGTCGCACTCATCGGGTGGGGCTTGGATTGCGCGATCGAAG
>JBOHDW010000090.1:0-10045 GCA_050700795.1 Nocardioidaceae bacterium
GGTGAGCAACGCGAGCGCCGCCCAACTGACCAACGTGCTCAACACCTGGCGCTACAACGGGAACACCGGCAAGGGCGTCACCATCGGGGTGATCGACACCGGCATCGACTTCACGCACAGCGACTTCGGCGGGACCGGCACCACCACGGCGTACAACGCGGCCATCGCGAACTCCACCGACCCGACCTGGCAGGCGACCCTGCCGTCGGCCGCGCGGGTGAAGATCGCCGGCGGGTACGACTTCGCCGGGAACGACTTCGACCCCGACCCGACAACCGACACCGGGGCACCGAACCCGAACTACCAGCCCGTCCCCCACCCCGATCCCGACCCGATCGACTGCGGCGAGCACGGCACCCACGTGGCCGGCACCGCCGCCGGGTACGGCGTCAACGCGAACGGCTCGACCTTCCGCGGCTCCTACCGGGCACTGACCTCCAAGAGCCTCTACCGGATGCGGATCGGCCCGGGCATGGCACCGAAGGCGACCCTCTACTCCCTGAAGGTGTTCGGCTGCCAAGGGTCCACCGATCTCGTGCTCCCCGCGCTGGACTGGGCCCTCGACCCGAACGGCGACGGGAACTTCAGCGACCACCTCGACATCGTCAACCTCTCCCTCGGCAGCGACTTCACGCCCGTCGACGACCCGGAGAACCAGGTGATCGACGAGCTCAGCGCACACGGCGTCCTGCCGGTCATCGCAATGGGCAACGCCGGCGACCTCACCGACGCGGGCGGCTCGCCCGGCAACGCCGTCGGGTCGCTCGCCGTGGCGAGCTCGGTCGACGCCATGCAGGTGCGCGACGGGCTCAAGGTCGACACCCCGAGCGGCGTCGCCGGTCTCGCGCCCGGTCAGGACTCGGTGGCCTACGACTGGGCGAACAACGGACCGAACCGCGCACCGGTGACAGGGAGGGTGGCCGCGATCCCTGGACCCAACGCGACCGGCTGCGATCCCCTCTCCTCGGCGGACAGGGCGAAGGTCGCGGGCAAGGTCGCCTGGCTCGTCTGGCACGACAACCGGATCGGGACCGATGAGTGCGGTTCGGCCCAGCGGGCGGCCAACGCGCGCAACGCCGGCGCGATCGGGGCGATCTTCACCTCCACCCTGGACGTGTTCGACGGGGGCGTCACCGGTGACACGCTGATCCCGGTGTTCCAGCTGCCCCGGTCGGAGACCCGCCTCCTGCAGCCCGCGGTGACGGCCGGGACGCTGCGGGTCACCTTCGACGGCAGGTACGCCGGCAAGATCCAGGACATCAACCCGGCCATCTCCGACACCCTTTCGACGTTCAGCTCGCGCGGTCCGCACGGCTCGCTCGGCGTCGTGAAGCCGGACGTGACCGCCCCCGGCGACACCATCACGTCGGCGTTCATGGGCTCGGGCAACCAGCCGCTGACCATCTCCGGCACGTCCATGGCAACCCCCGGTGTGGCGGGGATCGCCGCCTTGGTGCGGTCGGCGCACCCCACGTGGTCCGCCGCGTTGGTCAAGGCGGCCGTGATGAACACCGCGACCCACGACGTCTACACCCGGGAGGGCCACGGCGGCCTGAAGTACGGTCCGGCCCGCGACGGAGCCGGCCGCGTCGACGCCCGCTACGCCGTCCGCACGAAGGTGCTCGCCTACGTCGGGAGTGACCCGGTCGCCGTGTCGGCGTCGTTCGGCGTCGTACCGGCCCCCATCAAGGCGCGTTCGGTGGCGAAGGTCCGACGGGTCACCGTGCGGAACACCGGTGCCCACAAGGTCCGCGTCACCGCGAGGTACTCCGGCACCCTGCCGACCCCCGGTGTCGCGTTCTCGGTGACCCCGTCGAAGCTGACCGTCCCCGCGCACGCGCGGCGCACGGTGACGGTGCGGCTGCGGGTGACACCCACCAAGCTGCGGCACACCATCGACCCGACGATGGCGGCCGAGCAGCTCGGTGCCCCACGCGAGTTCGTCTCCGACGCGTCCGGCCGGTTGCTGATCACCCCCCGGCACCACGCGTCGCTGCGCGTCCCGGTGTACGCCGCCGCGAAGCCCGTCTCCCAGACGAGCGCATCCGTGGCGAACGGCCGGATCGTGTACTCCGGCAGGGGGATCAGCCAAGGAGCCGGCTCGAGGAGCTACACGTCCATGACCTCGGTGATGGCTCTGGGCGCGACCAGCCCGCGGCTTCCCGTGTGCGTGAACACCTCTACGAGCTGCGTCTACAACACGTCGAGCCGGGCCGGCGACCTCCGCTACGTCGGGGCCGGCGCGGTCCCGTCGGATCATTACCTGTGGTTCGGCGTCTCGACGTATGCCAACTGGGCGACGGTCGGGAACAGCATCTTCCCGTTCGTGGAGATCGACACCAACGGTGACCATGTCGCCGACTACGAGATCGACGTCCAGAACCTGCCGGGGACGGACCTGCTGCTGGCCACCACCTTCGACCTGGCGACCCAGGACGTGGTCGACCAGGAGCCCGTCGACTTCGAGTTCGGGAACGTCGACACCAACGTGTTCGACTCGAACGTGGCGCTGATCCCGGTCTTCACGGGCCCCGGTTTCCTGCCGCTTCCGAGCACGCCGACGGGGACGATCTCCTACCGGGTGGGCAGCTACGATGCCGACCAGGGAGCGGAGCTGGACTCGACGGACTGGATCTCGTTCGACGCCAACGACCCTCCGGTCGCCACGCCGGGCGAGCTCTTCGAAGACGCGGGCGGGGATGCCATTCCGTACTCCCTGGGAAGCTCGACGCAGGACACGGGGGCCAAGGCGCTCGTCTTCCATCTGCACGGTGGCGGCGACCGCACGCAGGTGCTCGACCTGCCCCCGGCCGGGTGAGCTACTGGTAGCTGACGAAGCGCACCCGTGGCCGGATCTTCAACACCCTGGCCGGGCTCATCAGCCCGACGTCCTGGCGGTAGAACAACTTGAAGCCCAAGGTGAACCGCTTCGGCCGGGCCACCGCGTGGAAGGTCGCCAGCTTCTGACCGGGTGTCCCGAAGCCGTCGACGTGCTGCACCAGCGCCAGCCCCGCTCGCCGATGGACCGATGAGATGTCGCGCACCATGTCGGTGCGGAACTGGTGGATCATGAACAGCTTCTGCGGCAGCCCCGCACGCAGGGTGAGCCGGCTCAGCCAGGCGGACACGCGGTTCACTTCGGCCGCTTGGACATGACCGATGGTGTGACCCGGGATCTCGTGGGGGCCCATCCGCCACTCGGGGTCCAGCGCCAGGCCGACGTACGGGTCACGCAGTGCCCAAGCCCAGTGCGTGGCGGTAGGCAGGAAGTGCGCTCGCCCCGGCTGGAGGTCCAGCACCAGGAGCGCGTGGTTGTGGTGGGCCGCCCGGATGTAGCGCTGCACCGAGGAGCGCGCGATGTCGTGGCTGTAGCTGCCGTCCGGGCCGGGGCTCCGGTCCGCGATGGTGACGATGAGCTCGTAGACGATCTGCACCGGCAGCCCGCTCCGGGCGAAGGGCCGGGCGGCCGCGCGCAGTCTCTTGGTGGCGGTCGAGATCCTCGTCGCGCCGAGTACGCCGAGCGCGCCGGACCCGGCCGTTCCGTAGTAGGCCACCAGCATGTGCCCGGGGAAGATGCGCGTGCCGCCGTCCGGCAGCACCTTCACGCCGGCAGAAGTCGTCGGCGCGGGCGGTGCGGGAGGCACGGTTGCCGCGGAGACACGTGCCGCAGATCCGTCGCGGGTCCGCGCCGGCGCGGACGCGGCGGAGCCGGCGGACCCGGCACCCACCGCCGCCACGAGGACACCGGCGAGCAGCACCGGCACCAGCCGACCCCTGACGCGCAGCCTCATGGCTGAACGGTAGGGCCTGGGGCCGCGCTTCGCTGGAAGGCGCTCGAGCCGGTCAGCCGCAGACGGCCCCGTGCGCGGCCGACTGGACGACCTTGGCGTACTTGCCCAGCACGCCCTTTGTGTACTTCGGTGCGTTCGGCGTCCAGCCATCCTTGCGCGAGGCGAGCTCGGCTTCTTCGATGCGTAGGTCGAGCGTGCGAGTCGTCACATCCAGCCGAATCGGGTCGCCGTCGCGGACAAAGGCGATCGGCCCACCGTCGACGGTCTCGGGAGCCACGTGGCCGATGCAGAAGCCCGTCGTACCGCCGGAGAAGCGGCCGTCGGTCACGAGCATGACGTCCTTGCCCAGGCCGGCGCCCTTGATCCCGCCGGTGATCGCGAGCATCTCGCGCATGCCGGGGCCGCCCTTCGGACCCTCGTAGCGGATCACCACCGCATCACCGGCCAGGATCTGCCCGGCCGCGAGCGCGTCCATGGCCGCCTGCTCCCCGTCGAAGACCCGGGCGATGCACTCGACCACGTCGCGTTCGACGCCGGCGGTCTTGACCACCGCACCCTCCGGGGCCAGCGATCCACGCAGGATGGTCAGGCCGCCGGTGGCGTGGAGCGGCTGGGAGACCTTGCGAATGATGTCGCCGTCGGGCAACGGCGGAGCAATCTCCGCGAGGTTCTGCGCCATCGTCTTGCCGGTGACGGTCATGCAGTCGCCGTGCAGCAGGCCGGCGTCGAGCAGCGCCCGCATCACCACCGGGATCCCGCCGATCCGGTCGACGTCGTTCATCACGTAGCGACCGAACGGCTTCATGTCACCGAGGTGCGGAACCTTGTCGCCGATCCGGTTGAAGTCGTCGAGGACGAGGTCGACCTCCGCCTCGCGGGCGATCGCGAGCAGGTGCAGGACGGCGTTGGTCGAACCGCCCAGCGCCATCACCACCGCGATGGCGTTCTCGAACGCCTCGAGCGTCATGATCTGCCGCGCCGTGATCCCCTCACGCAGCAGGTTGACCACCGCCTCACCCGACCGGTGCGCGAAGCCATCGCGACGGCGGTCGACGGCGGGAGGTGCCGCCGAGCCGGGCAGCGACATCCCCAGCGCCTCGCCGACCGAAGCCATCGTGTTGGCGGTGAACATCCCGCCGCAGGCGCCCTCGCCCGGGCAGATCGCCCGCTCGATCCGGTCGACCTCGTCGCGGGAGATGCGGCCGGCAAGACAGGCGCCGACCGCCTCGAACGCGTCCACGATCGTCACGTCATGGCCGTCGATGCGGCCGGGCATGATCGACCCGGCGTACAGGAAGACCGCGGCGAGGTCGAGTCGGGCCGCCGCCATCAGCATCCCGGGCAGCGACTTGTCGCAGCCCGCCAACAGGACCGAGCCGTCGAGCCGCTCGGCCATCATCACCGTCTCGACGGAGTCCGCGATCACCTCGCGAGACACCAACGAGAAGTGCATCCCCTCATGGCCCATCGCGATCCCGTCCGAGACCGAGATGGTGCCGAACTCGAGCGGGTAGCCGCCCGCGGCGTGGACGCCGTTCTTGGCGGCCTTCGCGAGCCGGTCCAGGGAGAGGTTGCAGGGCGTGATCTCGTTCCAGGAGGACGCGACGCCGATCTGGGGCTTGGCGAAGTCCGTGTCGCCCATCCCGACGGCGCGCAGCATGCCCCGAGACGCGGCCCGCTCGAGCCCGTCGGTCACGTCGCGGCTGCGCGGCTTGATGTCGGGTCGTTCCTCGGAGCGTTGCTTGGGGCGTTGCTTGGAGTCGGGGGTCTCGGGCATGCTCCGGAGCCTACTTCGACCCTCGACCCGGCTCGAACGCTGCCCAAAATCACCTCGACCCGGCTCGTGTTGATCCAGCTGAGGAACGCTACGGCTGGCGGAACCGGGTACGAACTGCCGAACCGTTCCGCAGCTCGTGGCCGTCGGCGTTGTCCACCCCGTTGCGTTCAAGCCGGGTCGGCGTCAGACGGTGGCGGCGCGCACGCAGAGGACGTCGGGCAGGTGCTCGGCGACGCTCGACCAGTGATCTCCCTCGTCGGCACTGGCGAAGACCGAGCCGTCGCGGCTGCCGAAGTACACACCCGCCGGGTCGGCGTCATCGACGCACATCGCGTCGCGCATCACGCCGGTGAAGAAGTTGCCGTCCGGAAGGCCGTTGCCAAGCTCCTCCCACGTCGCGCCGGCGTCGCCGGAGCGCCATACCCGGCAGGCGCCACCGGGCGGGAACCGCCCATCGGCCCCTTCGAGCGGGAACAGGTAGATCGTCCCCGAACGATGCGGATGGGCCACCACGGGGAAGCCGAACTCGCTGGGCAGCCCCGGCGCGATGTCGTTCCAGGTGCCGGCCGCGTCGTCGCTGCGGTAGACCCCCCCGTGGTTCTGCGCGAAGAGTGTGTCGGGCTGCTCGGCGTCCCGGGTGATCTTGTGCACGCACTGCCCGAACTCGGGGAAGGTCCTGTCACCGGGGAAGAACTCGGCCTTGATGCCGACGTTGGCCGGCGCCCACGACTCGCCACGGTCGGCGGTGAGGTAGACCCCACCGGTCGACATCGCCACCGCCAGCTGGTCCGCGTCGTGGGGATGCGGGAGGAGCGTGTGGATCGCCTGCCCACCGAACCCGGCGCCCCACTCCGGGCGATGGGGGTGGTCCCACAGGGGCCGGACCAGGGAGAACGTCTCGCCGCCGTCCTCTGAGCGGAACAGCGCCGAGGGCTCGGTGCCGGCCCAGACGACGCCGTCCTCGGCGGTTGAGGGCGCGATCGACCAGACCGCCTCGAGCGTGGTCTCGGTGTCCTCGGGGAACCGGATCGCCCCGTCGGGCCCCCGGTCCCACGTCTTGCCGAGATCGTCGGACCTCAGGATTTGCGGACCCCAGTGCCAGCTCTTGCTGGCCATGAACATCCGAGGGTGCCCACCCCTGTCGGCGCCCTTGTCGAAGGCGACGGCGTGCACCTCGCTCCGCAGATCGTCGGGACCGGTCACCTCCCAGCTCTTGCGGTCCTCGCTCGACGCCAGGAAGAGCCCCTTGCGGGTGCCGATCATCAAGACGGTCTGACCCATGTGTTCCTCCAGGTGACGTGAGTCGACCCCATATTCCTAAAAGGAACAGTAGCCTAGGGAGGTCATGAGTCAACCCCTTCCGACCACGTCGTACGCCCTGCTCGGGTTGTTGACGTTCGGAGACGACCTCACCGGCTATGAACTGAAGCAGCGGGCGGACCGGACCCTGCGCTTCTACTGGGTCTCCCCCGCGATGAGCCAGGTCTACACCGAGCTGCGGCGCCTGGCCGCGCTCGGTCTGGTGCTGCGGGCCAGTGGCGACGAGGACGGGCGTACGTCGCGCTACCGGATCACCCAGGAGGGACGGGAGCGGTTGCGCGGCTGGCTGACCGAGACACCCGCGGAGTTCCAGACCCTGAAGCATCCGGTCGCGCTGCGCCTGCTGATCGGCCACCTGGTCGGGGTCGAGAGCACGGTGGCGATGCTGGACCGTCACCTCGTCGCGCTGGAGCAGCGCCGTGCGGAGCTCGAACGGGTCCGCGAGTCACTCGTGGGGCGGGACGGGATCGACGAGCCGTTCAGGTTCCCCGCGCTGGTGGCCGACTGGGGGCTGGAGTACTTCGAGGCCGAGCGCGTCACCATCGAGGGGCTGCGAGGCCGACTGGACCAACCACTCGACCAGCCGCTCGACCAGCCGCTGAGCGAGGAGCCTCAGTAGTCCCCGGTCATCACGTTGACCAGCGGCAGCCCCGCCGCGAACCGTTCCAGCTGCTCGCGCACCAGCCGGTAGGCCCGCGGCCACATCGCGGGCGTGGCACCACCGACGTGGGGAGTGATCAGTACGCCCGGCGCGTGCCACAACGGATGGCTCTCGGGCAGCGGCTCGGGGTCGGTCACGTCGAGGGCGGCCCGCACGTGACCCGAGGAGAGCGCCGCGACCAGGTCGTCGGTGACCACGATGGCGCCTCGGGCCACGTTCACCAACAGCGCTCCCGGCCTCATCCGGTCGAGGAAGGCGGCGTCGACCAGCCCCCGCGTCTCCCGAGTGTCGGGGACGATCACCACCACCACGTCCGCCTCCGGCAGCAGGGTCGGCAGCTCGGTCACCGCGTGTACGCCGTCGCGCTCGCTCCGCGCGACTCGGATCACCTCGACCTCGAACGGGCGTAGCCGCGCCTCGACGGCCGCCCCGATGGCGCCGTACCCGAGGATCAGCACGGTCTTGTCGGCGAGCGAATGCTGCCAGCCGTCGTGCAGCCAGTTCCCGTGCTGCTGGGCGTCGACGAATTCGGGGATCCCGCGCAGCGAGGCCAGCGTCAGTGCCAGGGCGAGCTCGGCGGTCGAGGCGTCGTGGATGCCCCGCCCGTTGCACAGCAGTACGCCGGCCGGGACTGCCGGGCGCAGGTGCTCCACCCCCGCCGTCAGCGTCTGTACGACGCGCAGCCGCGGCAGCCGAGTCAGCACCGACGCCTGCTCCGCACTGAGCTGGTACGGCGGCACGAAGAACTCGACCTCCGCGGCCGAGGCCGGCAACCGAGCCACGTCGGGGACGACGACCTCGTAGCGCAGCCCGGAGGGCGGGGCCCCGAGCAGGGACGGTTCGAAGGGGAGCCATACCAACGGTTCGGTCATTGCTCGACCCTAGGACGTCGACTCGGCCGAGCCGACCAGCACGGTGGCCCGGCGGTTGGCCCGGCGCAGCGTGGTCAGCACGGCCGGGCCGAGCACCACGAGCAGGACCGAGTTGGTGATCGCGCGACCGGTGTCCCAGCTGCCGGTCGAGGTGAGCAGCGTGAAGACCGCGAAGCGGTGCAGGTTGGCGGCCAACGACGCACCGGGCACGAAGGAGAGCGACCCCGTGTGGCCGGGCACGTCGACGCCGAGCAGGAACGGCCAGCTCGAGAGGTTCATCGCGATCCCGAACGCGTACGCCGCCACCACGCCGTATCCGACCAGCAGCGCGACCTCCCACCCGCCGCGGACTCGCTTCGGAAGCAGCCCCGCGCCCATCCCCACCCATGCCGAGGCAAGCATCTGGAAGGGCAGCCACGGTCCGACGCCTCCGGTGAGCAGCGCCGACGCGAACAACGAGGTGCAGCCCAGGACGAAGCCGAAACCGGCACCGAACACCCGCCCGCCCAGGATCAGCAGGAAGAAGACCAGCTCGACACCGGCGGTGCCGGCCGACAGCCCGCGCATGACCGCGTTGATCGCGGTCAGCACCCCGAGCAGCGCCAGCACCTTGGCGTCCATCCCGCCCTCGGTGAGCTCGGCGAGCACCACCACGATCAGCACCGGGAGCAGGGCCAGGAAGACGAACGGCGGAGTCACCTGACCGTCACCCGGGCCGACCCTGACGAGCAGGGGCCACCCGAACATCAGCAGGCCGGCGAGCGACGCCGTACCGAGCACGGCGGCCGACCGGAGTCGAAGCGGCAGCGCCGTCACGACATCGCCGCCCTCACCTCGTCGACGGTCAGCCACGACGGCCCGAGCACCTTCGCGACCTGGGGGGCGAAGGCCGGCGACTCCGTGACGACCCGGCCGGTCGGCCCCTCGGAGACGACCGCACCCTCGGCCAGTACGACGACCCGATCGGCCACCTGCGCGACGAACTCCACGTCGTGCGTCGCCACGCAGAGCGCATGCCCCTCGTCGCGCAACGACGCGAGGATGCCGGCGAGCGCCGCCTTGGCCGGATAGTCGAGCCCGCGGGTCGGCTCGTCGAGGAGTACGACGCGCGGCCCGGCCGTCAGCACGATGGCGAGGGCGAGCGCCAACCGTTGCCCCTCGGAGAGGTCGCGCGGATGGACCTCGTCGGGCACCCCGGGGACCAACCGGTCCAGCAGCCCACGGCAGCTGCCCGAGGGGCGGTCGGCGTCGCGGTCCGCGACGGAACACTCCTCGGCCACCGACTCCAGGTAGAGCAGGTCCGCGGCCGTCTGCGGCACCAGACCGACCAGCCGTCGACGGGCCGCGCGGTCGAGCGTCGCGGGGTCCGCCCCGGCGACGTCGAGGCGGCCGCCGTCCCTGGGGCGGCTCCCCTGGACCGCCCACAGCAGCGTCGTCTTCCCGGAGCCGTTGCGCCCCATCAGCGCCGTCACCGAACCGACCCGGAGCACCAGGTCGACCCCGTCGACGGCACGGCGCCGGCCGTAGGAGACGGTGAGCCCGCGCGCGTGTGCAAGGGCGGTCCCGTCGGTCGGGCCCGGTTCCGTGGGAGTGCCGAGCCGGTCGAGGAGCTCGGGGGCGCGGC
>JBOHDW010000091.1:0-3258 GCA_050700795.1 Nocardioidaceae bacterium
CTTGGTCTGCTTCCGGTCGGCGTCGTCGGCTCGGCACTCCTGCTGCCGGTGGTGTTCTCCACGCACTCGGCTGACCGCCCGCCGATGACGGTTGGTCGGGGCGCCTGGTTCGCTCGCCGGGTGCCACGCGCGGTCGGCGTGGCGGTCGGCATCGCCGCGTTGGAGGGCGCTGGTCAGCATCCTTCGCAGGCAACGATCGCTGTAGCCGCGGCGGGACTGGCGATCCTGGTGTGGGGGCTGCGCGGGGTGCTCCCCAGGGGCACCATCCGAGCGCGTCCCGGTGTTCCGGCCACCGTCGCCCTGCGTGGCCTGCTCGCCGGGTCGTTCTTCGGCGTCGAGTCGGTCGTGCCGCTGTCGCTCTCGGTCCAGCACTCGTTCACCGCCACCGAGGCGGGGCTGCCCCTCGCGTGTGCGGGGGTCGCCTGGGCGTTCGGCGCCTGGTTGCAGGGGCGAGACAGCACCCGCGAGGACGAGGCTCGACGGGTTTTGCTGGCGCGCTCGGGGTTCGCCCTCATCGCGCTCGGCACCGCCGGGGTGGCGATCAGTGCCGTGACCCCGGCGGCGTGGACGATCTATCCGGCGTGGGCGCTGGCGGGCGCGGGTGCCGGGCTGACGATGTCGACGTTGAGCGTGCTGCTGCTGAAGTTCACCAACGACCGGGATCGAGGCTCCGACTCCGCCGCCCTGCAGCTCGCGGACGTGACCTCGGGAGCGGTGACCACGGGACTGGCCGGGGTACTCGTTGCGGCCGCGAGTCGCGGCGACATGGGCTACGGAGCCGCGTTCCTCACCCTCGATCTGGCGATGGCCTGCGTGGCGCTCGTCGGAGCGGTCGCGGCCGGCCGGTTGCGGCGGCAGGGCATTTCCGGCGAGTCGGCCACCATCCTGGGCTATTCCGGGGGCTGACTGTACGGTTAGTCAGGACAAGGATTGAGAGAGTGATCATGGTCATGAAGACGACGGAACCGGTCCGCGACACCCTCCCGGGGGCCTCCTACCACTCCGACGAGGTCTACCAGGTCGACCGCGAGCGAGTCTTCTTCCGCAACTGGATCTACGTCGGCAGGGCCGAGCGCCTCGAGACGGCGGGTTCGTGGCTGGCCTTCGACATCGCCGGGGAGAGCATCCTCGTCGTACGAGGGAAGGACGACTCGGTCCGTGCCTTCTACAACGTGTGCCGGCACCGCGGGTCCCGGCTCTGCGACGGCGAGCAGGGCCAGGTCCGGACCCATCTTCGGTGCCCGTACCACGCCTGGGGGTACGCCCTCGACGGGGCGCTGGTCACCACCCCGATGATCGACCGGGACGAGATCGACCGCGAGAGCACCTCGCTGTGGCCCGTGCACGTGGCGGTCTGGGAGGGGTTCGTCTTCGTGAACCTCTCCCGGGAGGAGCCGGTCTCCTTGCTCGACTCGCTGGCGGACCAGGTGGACGAGCCGCTCCAGCTGGCGCGGGTCGGGCTGGCCCAGCTGAAGATCGGCCACATCTCCACCGTCGACGTGCAGGCAAACTGGAAGATCGTCATGGAGAACTACAACGAGTGCCTGCACTGCCCCACGATCCATCCCGAGCTGATGGAGGTGGTGCCGGCCTACCGCAAGGGCAGCATCTTCGAGGAGGGTCGCGAGGACGGCGGAGTCACGTTGGGCGACGGTCGGACCACCGTGGCCGCGGACCCCCGGCTCCGGCTGCCCCTGCTTCCGGGGCTCAAGGGGCAGGAGGGCCCCGCGGCGTACTTCGGTGCCGGCATCTACCCCACGATGTTCCTCGACGTCGACGGGACGACCGCGCTTGCCACGGCCATCTTCCCGACCGGACCACGCAGCTGCCGCCTGGTGACCGAGTACCTCTTCAGCCCCGAGGCGTTCGACGACCCGAAGTTCGACCCGACGCCGGTCATCGAGTTCAACGACCTGGTGACCCGACAGGACAACGAGGCCTGCGAGCGGGTCCAGATCGGGGTTCAGTCCCGCGCATTCGACCACGGCGTCTTTCCCGCGAAGGACGGGTGGGTCTTCCTCTTCGACGAGCGCTACCTGCGGGACGTCCGCTGAGTGCGCCGCGGCGACCCGGCCCCTGACCCCGGTGGACCCGCTTCTGGAGCTCGACCTGGCGACCGCCGCGGCCGCAATCGACGCGCGTGAGCTGAGCCCGGTGGAGCTCACCGAGGCGTACCTGACCAGGATCGAGCAGACCGAGCAGGAGCTGAACGCCTACTACACCGTCGACGCCGACGGCGCCCGAGCGGCGGCCGGTCGAGCGGCTCGAGAGATCGCGGCGGGTCGTCACCGGGGGCCGTTGCATGGCATCCCGGTGGGGGTCAAGGACCTCTTCGACACCGCCGGCCTCCGTACGACGTACGGCTCGGTGCGCTACCGCGACCACGTGCCCGATCGCGACGCGGTGGCGGTGGGGCTGCTCCGGTCGGCCGGCGTCGTACTGCTCGGGAAGCATGCCACTCATGAGTTCGCCTGGGGTGGGCGCACGGACAACCCCCACTTCGGGCCCACCCACAACCCGCACGACCTCGACCGCATTCCGGGTGGCTCCTCGGGCGGCGGCGGCGCGTCCGTCGTGGCCCGCAGCTGCCTGATGGCGCTCGGTTCCGACACCGCGGGCAGCGTACGGATCCCGGCCGCCCTGTGCGGCTGTGTCGGGCTCAAGCCGACCCGCGGCTGGGTCGCGATGGGCGGTGCCTTCCCGCTGGGGCCGACTCTCGACCGCGCCGGGCTACTCACGCGGACCCCCCGGGACGCCGCGCTCGCGATGGGCGCGATGACCGGCAGCAGGGTCGAGAGCGGTCAAGGATCGGGTGCTCCGCGGGTCGGGTTCGTCGTGGGTGACTCCCTCGAACTGCTCGACGACGAGGTCGCTCAGGGACTGATCGCCGCCCGGGCTCGGTTGGAGGCCTCGGGGGTGGAGCTTCGCGAGGTCAGGCTGTCCCGGGTGTCGGAGCGGGTACGCGCCGTGCTCACCGTGGTGATGTCCGAGGCGGAGCCGATCCATCGTGAGGCGTTCGCGCTCGACCCCGACAGCTACGGTCCGGACCTGGCGGAGCTTCTCGCGCGTGGCCCGGTCTCCGCCGCCGAGGTCGAGGCAGCCCGTGTGGTGGTCGCCTCGGCCGTTTCCGAGCTCCACGAGGCATTTTCCGAGCTCGACGTGGTGATGAGTGCGACGGTGCCGATCGGGGCGCCCCGGATCGGGGAGCTGCACGTGACCGTGCACGGTCACGCGCACCCGGTCGAGTTGTTGCTCACC
>JBOHDW010000092.1:0-5590 GCA_050700795.1 Nocardioidaceae bacterium
GTCATCATCTACCTCGTGTGACGTCGACCCGGCCCCTGCTTTTCGTGCGGATTGGTCCCCAACCGCACGAAATGACGGCTACATGTTGCGGATTGGTCCCCAACCGCACGCCCGGGAAGGGTGCGCGTTGCATTCAAGCCGGGTCGGTCCGGCTGGTTCGTCGACCGGCTTGAAAGCAGCAAGGATGAGGGCTGGTAGGGCGTGGGCTCGGTTGCTGCCCCGGTCCGGTTGTGCTGGCTTCGCGCTGTGGAACGGTACGGCTCCGCTGGCTCGGGTTTCGCAGCCGTACCGTTCCGCAGCTGGTCGCCGGGTCCGCTTCCGGCCGGTCGAGCTGCGCAACCGGGCACAGCCCCGGTTACGCAGCCCAAGCGGGCCGATCTGCCTGCGCAATCCAGCACAGCCCCGGTTACGCAGCCCGAGGCCCGGCGTACCCCGCAGGACGTGCGGATTGGTCCCCAACCGCACGAAAAGTCGGCTGCACGTTGCGGATTGGTCCCCAACCGCACGTCCTTTTGCGACGGCCACCAGCCCACGACCGGGGCATCGGCGACGGCGTCACTAGGCTGGTCCCGTGTCGTCGTACGCCGATCTGCGCAACCCGGTCGGCACCCACGTCCCGGTCGGCAAGGGGATGGTCACCGACATGCTGGCGCGGGCGACCGCCATCGGCGCGGAGGCCCTCCAGGTGTTCGTCGGCAACCCGCGGGGATGGGCCCTCTCGCCCGGCGATCCGTCGAAGGACCGCGCCTTCCGCGACGCGTGCGCGGCGAGCGGGATGCGGATCATCGTGCACACGCCGTACCTGGTGAACCTCGGTTCGCCGACCGAGAGCACCTACCGAAGCTCGGTTGCCACGGTCGCGCACAACCTGCGGCGGGCCGTCGAGATCGGTGCCGAGGGGGTCGTGGTGCACACCGGGTCGTGCGTCGACGACGGCTACCTCGACCGCGCGATGCGCCAGGTCCGTGAGGGGCTGCTGCCCCTGCTCGATGCCGTCGCCGACGAGGGGCCCTGGCTGCTGCTCGAGCCGACCGCGGGCCAGGGCCGGTCGCTGTGCGCGGGGGTCGGCGACCTGGCGACGTACCTGGCCAACCTCGACCACCATCCTCGTGCGGGGATCTGCCTGGACACCTGCCATTTCTTCGCCGCGGGCGCGCCGCTCGACGAGCCGGGCGGTACGACGGCCACCGTCGACCTGCTCCGAGAGGCCGGGCCGCTGCGGCTCGTACACGCCAACGACTCGAAGGAGCCGCGCGGGTCGATGCACGACCGGCACGCGGCGCTCGGCACCGGACACATCGGGATCGCCGCCTTCGAGGAGCTGCTCGCCCACCCGGCCATGGACGGCGTACCGCTCATCCTCGAGACACCGGGCTCCCGCGAGCTCGGCGACCCGCAGATCGGCCTGCTCAAGAAGCTGCGCCCGTGAAGCGCTGGGCCGTCCTCGCCCTTCTCGGTGTGACCGCCAGCTGGGGCTCGACGTTCTTCCTGATCAAGAACATCCTCGACGCACACGTCCCGGTGCTCGACTTCCTGGCGGTCCGGTTCAGCGTCGCCGCCCTGGCGGTGTTCCTGATCTTTCCCCGGGCGGTCGGCCGGCTGCCGCGCGCGACGCTGCGCCGGGCCGGCGTACTCGGGCTGCTGTACGGCGTCGCGCAGATCCTGCAGACCACCGGGCTGGCCACCACGCCGGCCAGTGTGTCCGGCTTCATCACCGGGATGTACGTCGTCGCGACGCCGATCTTCGCGGCGGTGCTGCTCCGGCACCGGATCGGGGCCACCACCTGGGGGGCCGTGTTGCTGGCCCTACTCGGGCTGGGGGTGCTCACCCTGAGCGGCTTCAGCGTCGGGTACGGCGAGGCGCTGACCTTCATCGCCGCGCTGATCTACGCACTGCACATCGTGGGGCTCGGCGCGTGGAGCACCCCCGAGGAGGCGCTCGGCATGTCGATCGTCCAGCTCGTCATGATCGCGCTGGTCTGCCTGGTCGCGACGGCCCCCAACGGGATCGAGCTGCCGCGGGACGCGTCGTACTGGTACTCCCTGCTCTACATGGCGCTCGTCGCGGGGGCGGCGGCGCTGGTCCTGCAGACCTGGGCGCAGGCGCACCTGCCGCCGACAAGCTCGGCGATCATCATGAGCATGGAGCCGGTGTTCGCGGCGCTCTTCGCGGTGCTGTTCGGCGGCGAGTCGTTCACCGTGCGGATGCTCGTGGGCGGGACGATGGTGCTGGCCGCGATGCTGGTCGTCGAGCTGGTGCCGCACCGGCGGATCGACACCGAGGTGCCGCACCTCGCGGTGTGAGGAGCCCCATGAGCACGCTCCACGTCCGCTCGTTCGCCGAGGACGACATCCCCGCGGCCGGTGCGCTGCTCGCCGCACGGCACCGCCGCCACCGCACGGCGCAGCCACTGCTCTCCCCCGCGTACGACGCCCCCACCGCCGCCGCCGAAGCGGTTCGCGACGCCTGGTCGGCGGAGCGCGCGTCGGGGACGGTGGCCGAACGCGACGGGCGGGTGGTCGGCTACCTGGTCGGCTCCCCGAAAGCCGACGACGTCTGGGGCCCGAACATCTGGATCGAGGCCGCCGGGGTCGCCGCCGACAACGCCGAGGACGCCCGCGACCTCTACGCACACGCCGCCGCGTCCTGGGTCGCCGAGGGCCGGATCGCGCACTACGTCGTACTCCCCGCCCGGGACCCCCTCGTCTCCGCCTTCTTCCGGCTCGCGTTCGGCCACCAGCACACGCACGCCATCCGACCGCTGCCGGACGGGCCCATCAGCGACCCCCGCGTACGAGGGGCCCGGCGCGACGACATCCCCGTGCTGGCCCGGCTCGAGGTCGAGCTGCCGCTCCACCAGGGCAGGTCGCCGGTGTTCTCTTCGGGCACGGTCCCGATCGAGAGCGAGGCTGCCGCCGAGTGGGACGAGGACTTCGACGACCCCGACTACGCCACGTTCGTCGTCGAGGTCGACGGGGCGGTCGTCGGCTCCGCGGTCGGTTGCGCCCTGGAGAAGTCGAGCCTGCATCGCGGGGTCAGCCGCCCCGACCACGCCGGCTTCCTCGGCTTCGCCGCGGTGCTGCCCGAGGCACGCGGCCGGGGGCTGGGTCGAGCGTTGGGCGAGGCGGTGCTCGACTGGTGTCGCACGGAGGGGTTCGACTCGGTCGTCACCGACTGGCGCGAGACGAACCTGCGGTCCTCGCGCGCGTGGCCGGCCCTCGGCTTCGAGCCGAGCTTCCTCCGGTTGCACCGCGTGGTCGGCCATTGACAGGTCGGGGTCGAGCACGTCGTGACGTGAATCGGGCGACCGTCGCGACGTGGGGCGCCGCGACGCGGGGGCGTCGTACCGACCACGACGAACAGGAACCGACCACGGGGAGTTCCCCGTGGTCAGTTCCTGTTCACCATGGTGCCATGGTGAACCACCACCCCACCCAGCACCTCCCCAGCCTCCTTCGCCTCCTCCGTCGAGACGTCGAGGTGGGTGACCAGCCGAAGCGCCCGCGGCCCCACCGGTGAGACCAGCACCCCCTGCTCACGAGCGCTCGCCGAGACCGCCGCCGCATCCGCGACCGGTACGACGACGATGTTGGTCGCCACCGTCTCCGGGTCGACGCCGCACGCCTCGGCGAGCAGCCGCGCGTTCACGTGATCGTCGGCCATCCGGTCGATGTTGTGGTCCAGCGCGTACATCCCCGCCGCCGCAAGCACCCCGACCTGCCGCATCCCGCCGCCCATCCGCTTCCGCCGGACCCGGGTCTCCTCGATGGCCGCGCGCCCCCCGACGACGAGCGACCCCACCGGTGCGCCGAGCCCCTTGCTCAGGCACACCGACATGACGTCGGCACACGCGCCGTACGACGCGAGCGGTACGCCGGACGCGACGTGCGCGTTCCAGATCCGGGCACCGTCGATGTGCACGCCGATGCCCTTGTCGTCGGCGAAGGAGCGCAGTGCCTGCAAGGAGGTCAGCGGGATCACCTCACCGCCGCGGAAGTTGTGGGTGTTCTCGACCGAGACCGCCGCGGTGGGCACGAAGAACGGCCCCATGTCCGGCGCGAAGATCGTCTCGACGGCGTCCAGGTCGACCGGCGACCCGATCCAGGTCCGCATGGTCAGCCCGCTGAACGCCCCGTGCGCACCCAGCTCGGCGCGGGCGATGTGCGCGCTCGACTCGCACAGCACCTCCTGCCCGACGCCGACCAGGGACCGCACCGCGAGCACGTTGGCCATCGACCCGGTCGGCGTGAACAGCGCCGCCTCCTTGCCGAAGAGGCCGGCCACCCGCTCCTCGAGCGCCCGAATGGTCGGGTCCTCGCCGTACACGTCGTCGCCGACGTCGGCGTCGGCCATCGCCTGACGCATCGCGGCACTCGGACGGGTGACGGTGTCACTGCGCAGGTCGATCGGCACGCCCCGATCGTACGTGCGCCTCCCGGGCGGCGGTGACCCCGGCCGCAGACGACTGGAGCGACCGGGGTCAGGCCAGGGAGACCGGGGCGTCTGCGGGGGCGGTGCGCCCGGTCAGCCTCCCGAAGGAAGTACGGGCCGCCGGGCCCGATTGATCAGGAGTCGTCCGGCTCGGTGTGGCTGCGCAGCATCTCGGCGACCAGGAACGCCAGCTCCAGGCTCTGCACCCGGTTGAGCCGCGGGTCGCAGACCGACTCGTAGCGGTTGCCGAGGTCGCCCTCGACGAGCGCCTCCCCGCCGCCGACACACTCGGTGACGTCGTCCCCGGTGAGCTCGACATGTACGCCGCCCGGCCAGGTGCCGAGCGCCCGATGGACGTCGAAGAACCCCTGCACCTCGGCGATCACGTCGTCGAAGCGCCGGGTCTTGTGCCCCGTCGACGCCTCGAACGTGTTGCCGTGCATCGGGTCGCACACCCACGCGACCGTGACGCCCGCCGCGGTCACCTTCTCGACCAGCTCGGGCAGCGCGTCGTGGATCCGGCCGGCGCCCATCCGCGTGATGAAGGTGAGCCGCCCGGCCTCGTTGCCGGGGTTGAGCCGACCGGCGAGGGCGATCGCGTCGTCCGCGGCCGTCGTCGGACCGAGCTTGACCCCGATCGGGTTCTTGATCCGCGCGGCCAGCGCGACGTGCGCGCCGTCCAGCTGCCGGGTCCGCTCCCCGATCCAGACGAAGTGCCCCGAGACGTCGTACGGCGTCCCGGTGCGCGAGTCGATCCGGGTCAGCGCGTGTTCGTACTCGAGGATCAGCGCCTCGTGGCTCGAGTGGAAGTCCACCCGGTGGAACTCGTCGGGGTCCGCGCCGATCGCCTGCATGAACGTCAGCGCCCGGTCGATCTCCTTGGCCAGCTTCTCGTAGCGTTTGCCCACCGGCGAGTTGCGGACGAAGTCGGTGTTCCACGTGTGCACCTGGCGCAGGTCCGCGTAGCCGCCGGTCACGAACGCGCGCACCAGGTTCAGGGTGGACGCGGAGGAGTGGTAGACCTCGACCAGCCGCGACGGGTCGGGGGTCCGCGACTCGACGGTGAAGTCGTAGCCGTTCACCGCATCACCGCGGTACGCCGGCAGGGTGACCCCCTCCCGCGTCTCCTCGTCCGACGAGCGGGGCTTGGCGAACTGG
>JBOHDW010000093.1:0-2396 GCA_050700795.1 Nocardioidaceae bacterium
GCCTTCAGCTCCTCGGTGATCGCCTCGACCACGAGGTCGGCCCCGGCGAGCTGGTCGAGCGCGGTCGTGCCGTGGAGCCGCGCGAGCACCTCGTCGCGCGCACCCTCCTCGAGCTTGCCCCGCTGGATCGCCTTCTCCAGGGAGTTCTCGATCGCGGCGCGCACGGCGTCGACCCGGGCCTGGCTGCGCCCGACGTAGGTGACCGGGAACCCGGCCTTCGCGAAGACCTCGATGATGCCGGTCGCCATCGTCCCGGTCCCCACCACCCCGACGGAGCTCACGTCGCGCCGCAGCCGGGGGTTGGCATCCTCACCGGGCGTCAGCGCATCGGGTACGACGATCGGGCTGTCCGGCGCCTCGTAGGTGTACAGCCCGCGGCCGGTCTTCCTGCCGAGCAGCCCCGCGGTCATCATCTGCTTGAGAATCGGCGCCGGCGCGTGCAACCGGTCGCGACCCTGCTTGTACATCGTGTCCAGGATCTCGTACGCCGTGTCGAGCCCGATCAGGTCCAGCAGGGCCAGCGGGCCCATCGGGTAGCGGCACCCCAACCGCATCGCGGTGTCGATGTCCTCGCGGGAGGCGTACCGGTTCTCGAACATCGAGACCGCGTGGTTCAGGTAGCCGAAAAGCAGCGCGTTGGCGATGAACCCCGCCTTGTCACCGCAGACCACCGGTGTCTTGTCCAGCGAGCGGGCGATCGCGGTGACCCGCTCGAGCACGTCGGGCTCGGTCACCACCGTGCGCACGATCTCGACGAGGTGCTGGATCGGGGCGGGGTTGAAGAAGTGCACGCCGATCACCCGACCGGGGTGCGACGTGGCGGCCGAGATCTCGGTCACCGACAGCGACGAGGTGTTCGTCGCCAGGATCGCGTCGGCTCCGACGACCTCGTCCAGCGCGCGGAAGATCTCCTGCTTGACGGCGAGCTTCTCGACGACCGCCTCCACGACGAGGTCGCACTCCTTGAGATCGGCCACGTCGGTGGTGAAGGTGATCCGGTCGACCAGCCCCTGCTGGTCCTCCGTGCTGAGCTTGCCCCGCTTGACCGCGCGGTCGGTGGAGTGCTGGACGTGCTGGCGGCCTCGGTCCAAGGACTCGTCGGTGACCTCCACACCGACGACCTGGTAGCCGTTGCGCGCGAACACCTCCGCGATCCCAGCACCCATGGTGCCGAGCCCGACGACGCCGACGCGCGCGAGTTCCGCAGGCCCACTGGTCATGGCCGAATCATGGCACGGCCGCTTCGCGCCCCGCCGTGAGGGAAGTCACCGCCGTGGCGGGTAGATTCCTCCGGCGTGAGGATCGTCGTCGCCCGCTGCCAGGTCGATTACGCCGGCCGGTTGACCGCCCACTTGCCGATGGCGCAACGAGTCATCATGGTCAAGAACGACGGCTCGGTCCTGGTGCACTCCGACGGCGGTTCCTACAAGCCGCTCAACTGGATGTCCCCCCCTTGCACGGTCACCGAGGCCAAGTCGGAGGACGGCACCCTCGAGTGGCTCGTCACGGGCAAGGACGACGACACGCTCCGTATCGTGCTCGAGGAGGTCACCCTCGACACCAGCCACGACCTCGGCGTCGACCCCGGCCTGCAGAAGGACGGGGTCGAGAAGCACCTGCAGGAGCTGCTCGCCGACCATCCGGCGACTCTCGCCGAAGGGCTGACCCTGGTACGACGGGAGTACCCGACCGCGATCGGTCCGGTCGACCTGCTCTGTCGCGACGGCCTAGGAGGGGCGGTAGCGGTCGAGATCAAACGTCGCGGCGACATCGACGGGGTGGAGCAGCTCACCCGGTATCTCGAGCTGCTCAACCGCGACCCCAAGCTGCGACCGGTCCGGGGGATCTTCGCCGCCCAGGAGATCAAACCGCAGGCCAGGGTTCTCGCGACGGATCGTGGGATCGCCTGTGCGGTGGTGGACTACGACGCGTTGCGCGGCATGGACGACCCGACCGAGCGGCTCTTCTGATCCGGACAGGTTTCGTCCGGGATCCCCGCTAACGTGTTGCCATGGCTATCGCACGCTTCCCGAGCATCGTCCTCGACTGCCCCGATCCCGAGCCGGTCGCGACCTTCTACGGCGCACTGCTCGACTGGAAGGTCGACCTCTCCGAGGAATGGGCCGACGTCCGCGCCGACTACGGACAGTGCCTGTCGTTCCAGAAGGTCGACAACTACACACCACCACGCTGGCCGGGGCAGGAGGTGCCGCAGCAGATGCACCTCGACGTGATCGTCGATGACCTCGACGCCGCCGAGGCAGCGGTGCTCAAGCTCGGGGCGGTCCGGCACGAGTACCAGCCGGGCACGACCTTCCGGGTGTTCCTCGACCCGGCGGGCCACCCGTTCTGCCTCTGTGTCGGCTAGCACTGTGTCGGCTAGCACTGTGTCAGCT
>JBOHDW010000094.1:0-3867 GCA_050700795.1 Nocardioidaceae bacterium
TGCAGCCCCTTCGGCAGCACGTAGTAGCCGATCGCCACGCCTACCGCGAAGAGCGGTCCGGCGATCGCCACGAAGACCCTGGTCCATCGGCGTTCGTGCGGGTGCAGCCCGGGCAGGATGAAGGCCCAGACCTGGTAGAGCCAGTAGGGGCTGGTGCCGATCACGGCCGCGACCCCGCAGATCTTGAGCTGGATCATGAACGGGTCCGTGACTCCGTTGATCACCGGCTTGGTGACCACCCGGTGGTGCAGCATCTGCCGCGCCTCGTTGTACGGGTGCAGGATCAGCGCGAACAGCTGGTTGTAGAAGAAGAACGCCACCACGATCCCGAGCAGCAGCACCACCGTGCACCGCAGCACCCTGGCCCGCAGCTCACGCAGATGGTCGACCAGCGCCATCCTGCCGCCGTCACCGACCTCGCCGTGCGGTCGGGCACGAAACAGCCCGATCACTCCGGTGACGGACATGGCTGCCCTTGAATCAGTGCGACGTGTCCGGGCCGGAGTCGCGCTCGGTCGCGGCCCGGCGTTCCGCCTCGACGCGCTGTTGCTCCTCGAGCTGGAGCTGCGCGTCGGTCTTCAGCTTGTCGTCGTCGTCGTCCATGAGCCCCTTGGTCTCGGCCTTGAAGATCCGCAGCGCGCGGCCACTGCCGCGGGCGAGCTCGGGGAGGCGCTTGGCCCCGAAGAGCAGCAGCACGACGATCACGATGAGCACGATCTCGGACGGACCGAGACCGAGCAGCTCTTGGGGTACCACGCCAGTCATGTCGTCCTCTTCACTCTTCGACGGTCGTCTCCCATGCTACGCGGTCGGGTCACGCGTAGAGCGACAAGGCGGCCCGCGCGGCCCGGCGTACGTCGTCGGCGAGGTCGGCCGGCTCCTCGATCCGGGCCGCCGCGCCGAGCCGGAGCATCAGCCGGACCAGCCACGCCGGGTCGGCCACCGGCAGGCGCACACGCAGGGAACCGCCCGGCACCTCCTCGGTCGACTCGACCGGGTAGTACTCCGCGACCCAGCGCGCGTCCGGCTCCAGGAGCAGGGTGGCCGTCCGGTCGACCGCCGACCCCTGGAACAACCCCTCGGAGAGGTCACGAGGGGTGACGTCGTGGGCCTCCACCGGCGAGTCGAGCACCTCGGCCCGGGAGACCCGGTCGACCCGGAACAGCCGCTGGTCCTCGACGCGGTGGCACCACGCGTCGAGGTAGCTGTGGCCCTCGGCGGTCACCACGCGGATCGGGTCGACCACGCGCGTGGTGAAGGTGTCCCGGGTCGGGGTGTAGTAGTCGATGCGTACCTGCCGGCCGGAGTCCACGGCCTCCGCGAGCATGGTGCGCAACCGGGCGGTCTCGGCCTCGCGGGGCGGCAGCCGTACGTCGACCAGGGCGGCCAGCGCCGCCCCGTCGCCGGCCGCGGCCTCCAGCTTCGCCAGGGTGCGGTCCATGATCGGACGTACGGCGTCGTCGCCCGTGTCGCGCAACGCTCGGAGGGCCACGATCAGCGCGGACGCCTCCGAGCTGTCCAGCCGCAGGGGGCGGCGCAGGTAGTCGGCGTTCGACACGCGGATCACCCCGTCGCCTTCGAGTGCCTCCATGTCGACCTCGATCAGGTCGCCCATCCCGAGCCCGGGGAGGCCGCAGAACCAGAGCACGTTGAGGTCCTTGAGGATCTGTTCGGGCTGCACGTCGAAGTCGAGGGCCGCCTGCTGGACCGAGACCTGCTCGCGGGCCTGGATGTAGGGCACCAGCGCAAGCAGCCGGGCCACCTGGTCCCGGGCGCCGCTCATGTCGCGGCGCCTTCGAGGCGGCGTACGACGGACGCACGGATCTCCTGGGGCGTCTCGACGACCACGTCTGCGGCGTACCCGAGCACTTCGTCGGTGAACGCGCTCCCCGAGCGGTAGCGCGCCACCATCCGCTGCCAACCGGACGGCACCGGTCCCCCCTCATCCGACGGGTCGGCGTGCCGGCGCAGCCCGTGCGCGGCGCCTTCGCGCACCAGAACGGTGGCGGTGCCCTCGTCACTTGCCGGTTCGAGCGACTCGGTGAGCGCCCTGAGGTCGACCCCCTCCGGGACGGTGAACGTGCCGGCCGCACGGGCGAGGGTGACCGGTCCCTGCACGCGCGAGAGCCGGAACATCCGGACATCGTCTCGGTCGGTGTCGTTGCCCACGACGTACCACCGTCCGCGCGAGGAGACCATCGACCAGGGCTCGAGGTGACGGGTGCTGGCGGTCGGGGCGGAGGAGCGGCGGTACTCGAACGTGACCGCTCGCCTGGACGAGATCGCCGACCAGAACGCCTCGAAGGCCGGCTCGTCGGCCGCGAGCCGGGGCTGCACGATGTTGAGTGCCTCCCGGTCCACGCTCACCCCGGCGGCCTTCAGCTTGACCAGCGCGTCGGAGGTGGCCGACGCCAGCCCGGCGTGCTGCCAGACCCGCGCGGCCAGCCCGATGATCGCGGCCTCCTCGGGCTCCAGGGCGA
This sequence comes from Nocardioidaceae bacterium, assembly GCA_050700795.1. Classification (GTDB taxonomy): domain Bacteria; phylum Actinomycetota; class Actinomycetes; order Propionibacteriales; family Nocardioidaceae; genus JBOHDW01. The sequence continues at coordinate 2,481 of JBOHDW010000094.1, forward strand.
TCTCGGGCAGCTCGAAGGCCGACCTCACGATCCGGTACCCCGGCTCGTCCTCGAACGCCTTGTCGAGGTAGCCGACCTCGATGGGTACGCCGAGCGCCCGCAGGTCGTCCTTGTCGCGCTCGAACATCTTCTCGAACGCGTCGTCCCCGGCGTCGCGATACTGCTCGACGGCCTCGCGCAGCCGTTCCTTGGAGACGTAGCTGCGCGCCACGAGCAGCGCGATGAGCAGGTTGAGCAGCCGTTCGCTCTTGCGCAGTGCCATGGCTCCCTCAGGATCCGGGGGTGATGCCCAGGATGTCTACCACGAAAACGAGGGTCGAGTTGGCCGGGATGTTGCCGTTGGCCTTGTTGCCGTACGCCGCGCTCGGTGGCGCGACGATCAGGACCCGGCTGCCGAGCTTGAGCCCGGGGATCTCCTTGTCCCAGGCCTGGATCACGGCTCCGGTGCCGATCTGGAAGGTGGCCGTCTGCTTCCTCGCGAACGAGGAGTCGAACGCCTTGTCGGAGCCCCACACGGCGCCGTAGTAGTTGACCGTGACGGAGTCTCCGGCCTTCACCGTGGCGCCGGTGCCCGCGATCAGCGGGACCACCCGAAGCTTCGTCGGCGCCTTCTTGGCCGTGTGCGCCCAGCTCAACCCGGTCACCTGACCCGCCGCCTGCACGACCGTGGGCAGCCCCGACGGCTCGGTCACGCTCGCGCCCTTGGGGGCGGTCAGCGGGGTGCTGACCGACATCACGTCGAAGACCACCACCGCGGAGTCGGTCGGCTTCAAGGTGCCCACCCCCTGGCTCCCGAAAAGGTCGCTGACCATGTCGACCAGCGCGATCCGGCTGCCCTGCTTGCGGCCGAGCAGCGCCTTGAGCAGCACCGAGTTGGCCGAGGAGGCGCTCATCGTGAGGGTGGTGGGGCCGGTGGACGCGTCGTACGTGCTCTCGAGCTTCTTCCCGGTGCCCGCGTCGGCGAGGTAGTAGTTCAGGCTCACGGCGTCGCCGGTCTTGACCGTCGTGCCGGAGCCGGCGGTGATCACCGCGGTCTCGGCCTTGGTCGCCTTGATGGGCTTGCTGATCTTGACGGTCGGCTGGCTGCCGAAGGCGCCGGTGACGCTCAGGCCGGCGATCGTGCCACTCGGGGTGTGGGTGGAGTTGCCGGCGCTGTCCGACTTGCCGCCGCACGCTGCCGCGGCGAGGAGCACGGGCAGGGTCAGGGCGAGGGCGATGGCACGGCGCACAGGGGGGACCTCAGATCAGGGGAGACGGTGAACGACCCAGCCTAACCGGAGCCGGGGGCCCGACCCGAAACGCACCTGGGCTACATGCCCTCGATGAGCTTCTGCACCCGTTCGTCGTGGGAGCGGAACGGGTCCTTGCAGAGCACCGTGCGCTGAGC
>JBOHDW010000095.1:0-4435 GCA_050700795.1 Nocardioidaceae bacterium
ACTCGAGGTCGAACAGCTCGACCATCGCGGGGTCGGGGTCGCCGGCGAGGTCCGCCCAGCCCCCGTCGATCAGGGTCCGCAGGTCGCGCTCGCGGGGAGCAAGCCTCAGCGACTCCCAGTCGAGCAGCCACCGCCGGTCCCCGTCGACCAGCTGGTTGCTGGTGTCGGGCTCGCCGTGGGTGGCGACCCAGTTGGCCCGACGGGCCCGCGCCCGCTCGGAGAGTACGGCGTACCGGGTGGCCCAGCGACCGATGTCGTCGAGCCGCTTCACGAGCGCGGTCCGGACCGTCTCGCCGTACGGGCCGGTGTCCCAGCGCTCGACGAGACGTGGCGCGAGCTCGTCTCGGAACCCCGGCTGGACCAGGGGCCGCCAATGCGGGATCCCCGAGGGCGGCTCCGCCGCGTGCAGTGTCGACAGCATCGCGGCGGTGGCCCCGGCGTCGTCCCGCGAGGCGAAGGTGCCGTCTCCGGAGCGACCGTCGACCCACGGGGTGACGCTGACGGCGCCGTCGGCGAGTGGCCGGGTGAAGCCACCCGCGGCCGAGGGGACGCAGGCCAGCACGAACGGCAGATCGAGCTCGACGGCGGAGGCATAGGCGGCCTCCAGCCCGGCGGCGTCGCGCTTGGGCAGCAACCCGTCGAACGTCACGAAGAGAGTGGGCCGGCCGTCCGTTGTCGCCTTCCAGTGGTGCGCCCCGAAGCCGATCGGGAGGTGCTCGAGGCGGTCGACCGGGCCCCAGTCGCGTCGTACCGCCTCGAGGAGCTCGTCGTCGGTGACGTGCGGCGGTCGTTCACGCATCTGGTGGGTCGGCGCGCTCGCGCCACGCGTTGGTGATCGGCAGCCGGCGGTCGCGGCCGAAGTTGCGCGGCGAGATCTTCGGCCCGGGCGGGAACTGGCGACGCTTGTACTCCGCCAGGTCGGTCAGCCGGAGGATCCGTTCGACCAGCGTGGGGTCGAAGCCGTCCTCGACGAGGCGTCGTGAGCCGTGGTCGGCCTCGATGTAGTCGTCGAGGACGTCGTCGAGCAGGTGGTAGTCGGGCAGCGTGTCGCTGTCTCGCTGGCCGGGCCGGAGCTCGGCGCTCGGCTCCTTGGTGATCGTGTTCGGCGGGATTGGCTCGACCTCCCCGTGCCTCCGTGCCTCATCGTTGCGCCAGGTCGCCAGCTCCCACACCTGGGTCTTGAGGACGTCCTTGATCGGCGCGAACCCACCGACGGCGTCGCCGTAGATCGTCGAGTAGCCGACCGCCAGCTCCGACTTGTTGCCGCACGCGAGGACGAGATGGCCCTCCTGGTTGGACAGCCCCATCCAGATGACCGCGCGGATGCGCGCCTGCAGGTTCTCCAGCGCGAGCCCGTCGAGGTGCAACGACTCCTGGTACGCCGCGACGATCGGCTCGATCGGGAACGTGCGCAGGTCGAGCCCGGTGCGGCGGGCCTGGTCGGCCGCGTCGGTCCTGGAGTGCTCGGAGGAGTACTCGCTGGGGTTCGAGACGCCGTACACGTTCTCCGCGCCGACGGCGTCACAGGCGATCGCCGCGACCAGCGTGGAGTCGATGCCGCCAGACATCCCGAGCAGCACCGACCCGAAGCCGTTCTTGCGGACGTAGTCGCGCAGCCCGGTCACGATCGCGGTGTAGATCTCGGCCGGGTCGGACAGGCGCTCCGCGAAAGCCGGCGCGGTGGCGTCGTACGGCGGGAACGGGGTCTGCCCGACCAGCGTGTGATGGATCGCGAGCTGTGGGCCGGTGGGCGGGGGGTTCTCTGTGGCGAGGGGGAGGTCGAGATCGACGACGAGGAGCTCGTCGGTGAACTGACCGGCGCGGGCGAGCAGCGAGCCGTCCGCGTCGACCACGAGCGAGTCCCCGTCGAAGACCAGCTCGTCCTGACCACCGACCATGTTGACGTAGGCCAAAGAGCACCCGGCCTCGAGCGCGCGACGGGCGCACAGCTCGAGGCGGACGTCGTCCTTGTTGGCTTCGTACGGCGACCCGTTGATCACCAGCAGCAGCCCGGCCCCCGCGGCCTTCGCGGCGAGGGTGGGACCGTCCTGCCACAGGTCCTCGCAGATCACCAGCGCGACGTCGATCCCGCCGACCCGGAAGACCTCGAGCGTGTCGCCGGGGACGAAGTACCGGGCCTCGTCGAAGACGCCGTAGTTGGGCAGGTGGTGCTTGGTGTAGCGGGCCGCCACGGTGCCCTGGTGGAGGACCGCGGCGCAGTTCTGCGGCGACCCCTTCGGTACGCCGAGCCGGTCGGCCGACTCCAGTGCCTTGCCGAGGTACCCGACGACGACGACCAGCTCCCCGAGACCGTCCGCGGCGAGCTTCGCGGCGACGTCCTCCAACGTGGCGCGGGAGGCGTCGACGAACGAGGGCCGGAACGCGAGGTCCTCGATCGGGTACCCGGTGAGCATCATCTCCGGGAACGCCACGACGTGCGCCCCGGCGTCGTACGCCTCACGGGAGCGGTCGAGGACGATCTGTGCGTTGCCGGCCAGATCCCCCACCGTCGGGTTCACCTGTCCCAGCGCAATCCTTAGCTGGCCCACATCCACCAGCCTAACCAACCGATTCGTCTGCGTTGTTTCGTCTGTTTTGAGCCAAGCGACCGCAGACGAATCGGTTGTTACACGGTGGAAACATGGCGCCGCCATAGTGGGCGCATGGGCAAGCAGGAAGAGTTCGTGCTGCGCGCGCTCGAGGAACGAGACGTCCGCTTCATCCGGCTCTGGTTCACCGACGTGCTCGGCTACCTGAAGTCGGTCGCGATCGCGCCGGCCGAGCTCGAAGGCGCCTTCGCCGAGGGGATCGGCTTCGACGGCTCGGCGATCGAGGGGTTCGCCCGCGTCTACGAGGCCGACATGCTCGCCAAACCCGACCCGTCGACGTTCCAACTCCTGCCGTGGCGCGGCGACGGCCCGAGTACGGCGCGGATGTTCTGCGACATCGTGATGCCCGACGGCTCCCCGTCGTACGCCGACCCGCGCTACGTCCTGAAACGCACCCTGTCACGGGCCGCCGACAAGGGGTTCACTTTCTACACGCACCCGGAGATCGAGTTCTACCTCTTCCGGGACCACCCCGAGCCGGGCGGCGAGCCGGTGCCGGTCGACCGCAGCGGGTACTTCGACCACACCGCGCAGAGCGCCGGCTCCGACTTCCGCCGCGAGGCGATCACCATGCTCGAGGCGATGGGGATCTCGGTGGAGTTCAGCCACCACGAGGGCGGCCCCGGCCAGCAGGAGATCGACCTGCGGTACGCCGACGCCCTGTCGACCGCCGACAACATCATGACGTTCCGCACCGTCGTACGAGAGGTGGCGCTGAGCCAGGGCGTGTGGGCCAGCTTCATGCCCAAGCCGTTCACGTCGTACCCCGGCTCGGCGATGCACACCCACGTGTCGCTGTTCGAGGGCGACCGCAACGCGTTCTTCGAGGCCGGTTCCGAGTACCAGCTGTCCAAGACCGGCCGCCAGTTCATCGCGGGGATCCTCCGGCACGCCTCGGAGATCACCGTGGTCACCAACCAGTGGGTGAACTCCTACAAGCGGCTGATGGGGGGCGGCGAGGCGCCGTCGTACATCTGCTGGGGGCACAACAACCGCTCCGCGATGATCCGGGTGCCCATGTACAAGCCGAACAAGGGTCAGTCGACCCGGATGGAGCTGCGCACGCTCGACTCGGCGTGCAACCCGTACCTCGCCTTCGCCGTCATGCTGGCCGCCGGGATGAAGGGCGTCGACGAGGGGTACGACCTGCCGCCCGAGGCCAAGGACGACGTCTGGTCGCTCACCGAGCGGGAGCGCAAGTCGCTCGGGATCGAGCCGCTGCCGAGGAGTCTCAACGACGCGATCCAGGTCGCGGAGACCAGCGAGTTGCTCGCCGAGACGCTGGGGGAGCACGTCTTCGACTTCTTCTTGCGCAACAAGCACGCGGAGTGGGAGGAGTACCGCGTCGAGGTGTCCGCCTTCGAGCGCGACAAGATGCTCCCGCTGCTCTGACGGGTCCGCGTCATTGCGGAAGGCCGGGTCGACAGATTGCGGGGGAGCCGGGTCGGCGGAAGGGCCGGGTCGACGGAAGGGTCGGTAGATTCAGGGGGTGAGCCGACCGCGGATCCTCGTCATCGAGCACGAGGAGCAGTGCCCCCCCGGTTGGCTGGGCGAGTGGCTGGTCGAGGCCGGCGCCTCCCTCGACGTACGACGCGCGTACGCCGGCCAACCGCTGCCGAACCGACTCACCCACCACGACGGGCTGGTCGTCCTCGGCGGGTCGATGGGCGCCAACGACGACGCCAAGCACGGCTGGCTCACCGCGACCAAGCAGCTGTTGCGGCAGGCGGTCGCCGACGACGTACCCACCCTCGGGGTCTGCCTCGGCCATCAGTTGCTGGCCGCGGCGCTGGGCGGCACGGTGGGGCCGAACCCGAACGGACAGC
>JBOHDW010000096.1:0-3203 GCA_050700795.1 Nocardioidaceae bacterium
CTGCAGTACCGAATCGGGTCGATCACCAAGACCCTGACGGCGGTCGCGCTGCTGCAGCTGCGGGAGCAGGGCAGGGTGGGGCTCAACGACACCCTCGAAAGCCACCTGGCGGGAAGGGGCTATCCCGCGGCGACGCTGCGGGCCCTCCTGTCGCACTCGGCGGGACTGCCCTCGGAGCCCGCGGGCGCCTGGTGGGAGCGCAACCCGGGCCGGAGCCATGCCGAGCTGGTCGAGCACCTCCTGGACGAGCCGGCCCCGTTCCCGCCCGGCGCGACGTTCCACTACACGAACGTCGCGTACGCACTGCTGGGCGAGGTGGTCGCCCGGGTCAGCGGTGCCGGTTGGTGGGACACGGTGCGCGAACGCATCCTGGCGCCGTTGGGCATGGACCGCACGACGTACCTTCCGGCTGCGCCGCACGCCACGGGCTTCAGCGTCCACCCGTACGCCGGCACACTCACTCCCGAACCCGCCTACGACAGCGGCGCGATGGCGCCCGCCGGGCAGCTGTGGAGCACGGTCGCCGATCTGGCCAGGTACGCCGCGTTCCTGGCGGCCGGCCACGACGACGTGCTGCCGCTGCGGGTGCTGGAGGAGATGACCACCCCACAGTCGGGCTCCCTCGCTTCGGCGGCGAGCGGGGGCTACGGCCTGGGGCTGCGGCTGGTCCGTGGCGGATCGGGGCTCCTGGTGGGCCATACCGGCTCGATGCCCGGGTTCCTCGCGTCGCTCTTCGTCGACCGGGGGCGGCGGACCGGAGCGGTGCTCCTGGCGAACGCGACGACGGGGCTGGCCCCCGAGTCGGCCGCCGTGGAGCTGCTCGAGCTCCTGGAGCGGTGCGAGCCGACCGTCACCCCGGCGTGGAGCCCACCGGAGACGGTGCCCGCGGCGGTCGAGGCGGTGCTCGGCCCGTGGTACTGGGGCAACACCGCGCTGCTCTTCGGCTGGGACGGGACGGAGGTGGTGGTGACCGACCTGAAGGGCGAGGTGGAGTTCGGGTTCCGACCGGAGAGCGACGCGACCTTCCTCGGCACGAGGGGGTACCACCACGGCGAGCGGCTCCGGGTCGAGCCACTGCCCGGTGGGGCGTCCCGCCTGGTGTGCGCGACGTTCGTCTTCACGCGCGCGCCGTACGCCGACTAGAGGGCCTGCGAGACCGTCGACATGTTGAAGTCTGGGACCCGCAGCCCGGGGGTGGCGGTCCGGGGGAAGTAGTCGCCCCACTCACGCGAGAACCCGGGGACCGTCGCCGAGGCGTGGGAGAACCGGCCCAGCAGCCCGACGGGGCTCTCGTTGAAGCGGAAGTTGTTCACCGCGCCGGTGACCTCGCCGTGCTCGACCAGGTAGACCCCGTCACGAGTCAGCCCGGTCAGCAGCAGGGTCTGCGGGTCGACCTCGCGGATGTACCACAGGCAGGTCAGGAGCAGGCCGCGCTCCATCCCCGCCACCAGCTCGTCGACGCCACCTTCTGCTCCGTCGACCGAGACGACCAGGTTGTCGACGTACGACGTCACGGGCTGGCCGGTGAGCCCCGCGGTGAAGCGGTTCTGCAGCAGGGCGGTGAGGGTCCCGTCGGCGACCCAGGAGGTCGGCTCGAGCGGCAGCCCGTTGTCGAAGACCGACTCGATCTGGTTGCTGGAGCCGGCCGCCACGAACGGCGGTGCCTCCAGTCCCGGGTACGACGGGTCGGACCGGAGCTGGACCGGCCGGTCGCCGAGCCGCTCACCGATCCGGGTCCCACCGCCCGGTTTCGAGAAGACCGTCTGCCCGTCGTTCGCGTCGCGCGCCGAGGCGGTCCAGTAGGCGTAGATCATCAAGTCGGCCACCGCGCTCGGCGGCAGGATCGTGTCGTAGCGACCGGCCGGGAGCTCGACCGATCGGTCGCCCCAGGCCAGCCGGCGCGCCAGCTCGGTGTCGAGAGCCAGCGCGTCGACATCGGTGAAGTCCCGGGTGGCGCCACCGACCCAGGCACTCGTGTGCAGGTCGCTGGCCTTCCCGGTGCACCCGTAGTGGCCGGTCGGCTGCACATGTCGGAGCCGCAGCCCGGTGCTCGATCCCAGGAAGGTCGTGGTCACGTCGTGGTCGACGAAGCCGTACAGGATGCGGCCCGCCGCCGCCGCGCGGCCGAACGCCTCACCGAGCGCCGGGGCGAAGTCGCGGTAGACGTCGATCGACGTCTCGCCGGGCGCCTCGAACCAGTCGTCCGACTCGCGGGCGCCGACCAGCTCGGCGGCGTCCTCGGCGTCGCCACCGGCCGCCGCCGCGGCGTCGGCTGCCGCCACGATCCGGGTCACCTGGTCGGTCGACGACGCGCTGGCCGAGACCGAGCCGGACGACGTCCCCGTGCCCGTGCCGTGGAACGACACGACCGTCACGTCGATGTCGCGCATCACCCCGTTGGTGGTCAGGGTGTTGTTCGCCCAGCGGAGGTTCGCACTGGTGGAGTCGTTGACGATGACCACGCAGTCGTCGCCGGTCGAGCTCTTCAACGCGTGCTCGACCAGTTCCTGCGGGGTGGCTGCGGGCATCGGGTGCGACTCCTTGTTCAGTGAGCTGCTTCGTCGGTGGTGTTGAGGATGCGAACATCTCGGAACAGCGAGGTGGGGCAGCCGTGCGAGACCGCCGCGACCTGACCGGGCTGGGCCTTCCCGCAGTTGAACGCGCCGCCAAGCACCCAGGTCTGCGGCCCGCCCACCGCTTCCATGGAGTTCCAGAACTCCGTCGTGGTGGCCTGGTAGGCGGCGTCACGCACCTGGCCGGCCAGCCGGCCGTTCTCGATCCGGTAGAAGCGTTGACCGGTGAACTGGAAGTTGTAGCGCTGCATGTCGATCGACCAGGACTTGTCGCCGACGACGTACAGCCCTCGTTCGACGCGACCGATCAGCTCGTCGGTGTCGAGACCTGGATGGGTCTCGTCACCGGCCGGTTGCAAACTGACGTTGGCCATCCGCTGGATCGCGATGTGGCCGGGGGAGTCGGCGTAGGCGCAGCCGTTCGACCGGCCACCGTTGAGCTGAGCGCCGTACTGCCCCTCGCCGAACTGGGCGGCCATCGACCGGTCGAGCTGGTAGCCGACCAGGACGCCGTCCTTGATCAGGTCCCAGCTCTGGGCGCTGACCCCTTCGTCGTCGTACCCGACCGTGGCCAGTCCGTGCGGCACCGTTCGGTCGCCGGTCACGTGCATCACCGGCGACCCGTACTGC
>JBOHDW010000097.1:0-7259 GCA_050700795.1 Nocardioidaceae bacterium
CATTGCGACCTCCTCGTGGCCCGCGTCGGCAAGCACGATCGAGAACGCCGTACCCCACGAACCGGCGCCGAAGACGGTGGCCTTGCTCACCGATCCCCTCGCTCGCGCTTGTTCGGGTTGCCGATCAGCCGCACCCCGGCGGTCCTCGCGTCGAAACGTACGGCGGGCGCCTGCTCGGCTCGGATGTCCTCGAGCAGCCGGGTGATCGCGTCCATGATCCGGTTCGTCGCCTCACGGAGTACGGCGGTGGTGAGCTGCTGGCCACGCAGGTCGTCGAGGTCGACGGGGTCCCCGGCCTTGCAGGTGATCGTCTTGCGGGGGAACACGTGCGGCACCTTCTTGTACGGCGCCAGGATGTCCTGGGCGCCCCACTGGGCCACCGGGATCACCGGAACCCCCGCGCTCAACGCGATCCGGGCCGCCCCCGCCTTGCCGGTCATCGGCCACATGTCGGGCTGGCGGGTGATCGTCCCCTCCGGATAGACCACCACGCACTCGCCCTTCTCCACCGCGGTCACCGCCGCGCGGAAGGCCTGCGAGGCATCCGTGGTCAGCCGGTACACCGGGATCTGCCCGGCGCCGCGGACGACCCGCCCCACGAGCGGGATGTCGAAGACCGACGCTTTGGCGAGGAAACGGACCAGCCTCCCGTAGCCGTACACGAAGTGGGCGAACGTCAACGGGTCCAGGTGCGAGATGTGGTTCGCGGCGACCACGCAGCCCCCCTCGACGGGGATCTTCTCCCCGTCGATCCAGCGCCGCTTGGTGATCAGGAGCAGCAACGGCTCGACGACGCGGATGCACAGGCCATAGGCCCAGCCCGGCCGTTGCCGCAGCTTGCGCGGGTTCGACACCGCGACCTCCTCGTCACCGACGACCACCAACAGCGTGCGGTGCAAGCATGCCGCATCACCGGATGCATCGCTCGGGTGGCGTGCGAGGATCGTGACGATGCCCGATCCGTCGTACGGCGTGCTGGTGCCGGTCAAGCCGCCCAGGACCGCCAAGTCCCGCCTCGCGCCCGTGGGCGACGGCGCGCGCGAACGTCTCGCCGGCGCCTTCGCGCTCGACACGATCACGGCCGCACTGGGGTCCCCGCGGGTGGCGGTCTTGCTCGCGGTGACCGACGACCACTTGCTCGCGGCGGCGCTGGAGGAGGCCGGGGCGCTGGTGCTCCCGGACGGCGTCTCCGACGACCTGAACCAGACGCTGGTCCTCGCTGCTGCGGAGCTAGCCCGCCGGTTCCCGGAGCTGCGCCCGGCCTCCTTGTGCGCCGACCTTCCGGCGCTGCGTTCCGTCGAGCTCACGAGCGCGCTCGACCGGGCCGTCCCCGACGCGATGTCGTTCGTCTCCGATACCGAGTCGATCGGGACGACCCTCGTGGTGGCGCCGACGCAGGAGCTGTTCACCCCGGCGTACGGCGGAAGCTCGCGCGGCGTACATCTGCGCGCCGGTGCCGTCGAGCTCCCGGCCGACGACCTGCCGACGTTGCGCCGCGACGTCGACACCCCGGCCGACCTCGAGGCGGCGCGGAAGCTCGGCGTCGGGCCGCACACGTCCTTCGTGCTGTCGTCAGGAACTACGCCGGCACGACATCGATGAGCACCTTCCCGACGGTGCTGTGCTCGACGGCGGCATGTGCCTCTGCCGCGCGCTCGAGCGGGAAGTGGTGCAGCGGTAGTCCGGCTCCCTCGCCGACCCGCGCGACTCCGTCAGCCACGGCCGCGGCCACGTCCTGCAGAGCCCGGGCTCGCCACTCGTGCGGTGCGTTGTAGACCAGCACGAACTGCCACCGGACGTTGGGCACCATCGACGGGCGGACCGGCAGCTCGACAACAGCACCACCGTCGGTCGCATAGACGGCCACCGAGCCGTGCCGGGCCAGCACCGCCGCGTCGATCGAAGCGTTCACCGCCGGCGACACCTCGACGATCGTGTTCACCCCGCCGGGCGCGATCGCCCGCACCTCGGCGGCGAGGTCCTGGCGTGTGTAGTCGAAGATGTGGTCGGCCCCCGCGAGGGCGGCAAGGTGCCCCTTCTCGGGACTGCTCACGGTGGTGAACACCGTCGCGTCCGACCAGTGCGCGAGCTGGATCGCCGCGTTGCCGACCGCACCAGCACCACCCGCCACCAAGACATGCCGTCCCTGCAGCGTGCCCGGCCCGAGGTGCGTCGGCCCGTCCTCCGTCACGGTCAGACAGCGGTGCGCGGTCAGGAACGGCACGCCGAGTGCGGCCCCGAGATCGAACGACGCCCCGTCCGGGAGGGGCACGACGTGCTCGCGCGGGAGGACGGCGTACTCCTGGGCGGTGCCGCCGGCGGGCCGCTGGTACGCCGCCTCCCAGACCCACACGCGCTGGCCGACCAGGGCCCGATCGACACCGGGCCCGACCGCATCGATCACCCCGGAACCGTCCTGGTTCGGCACCTGCGCCGGATCGACGCGGGTGCCGGGTTCCGTACCGCGACGGGACTTCCAGTCGGTCGGGTTCACCCCCGAGCGATGGATCGAGACGCGCACCTCCCCCTGCCCTGGCTGGGGGGTCGGACGGTCGACGAGCGTCAGGACGTCGGGGTCGCCGGTGACGGAGTACTCGATCGCGCGCATGTGCTCGACGCTATCCCCATGGGGTCAACTGCCCCTTTGCTCCACCACCCCGGCTGCTCCATGCCCCGGCTGCTGCCTGTCCCGGCGGCTGCCTGTCAGCTGCGGAACGGTGCGGCTGTCAGAACAGGGCCGGGGCGGCGCCCGGTCCGGTCCGCGGGCCTCCAGCAGGCCATCCTCGCCTGCGCAACCGCGGCTGTGCTCAGTTACGCAGGTCAACCCGAGCCGGACCGGGCCCAACCAAGCAGGGTGACCAGCTGCGGAACCGTACGGCAGTCAGAACCGTGCCCGGACAGCCGTACCGTTCCACAGCTCGTGAGGGGAAGCGGGGAGGCAAACACGTACCCACTTCTTCCTTGCCGCTGTTCATCCCGACAGCAATCCGAGGTGAGCATTCGAGCCGGGTCGGGACAGGGAGCCGAGAGTGGCCAGTGGCGGTTCGGGCAGAATCTGCGAAACTGTCGGCATGGCCAAGTTCCAGGTCGGGGACCGGGTTGCCATCGTTGGCGAGGCAGGTCACACCGGGACCATCGTCGAGGTCACCCGGCCGACGATGGGTGCGCAACGAACGCGCGTCTATGCCGTCCAGGTCGACGGGTCCGCACCCAGCGCTACCGTCCTCCGCCTCGGCCAGATGAACCTCGAGCACCTCATCGAGCAACGGCCCATCCCCACCCAGACGCGCCGAGCGGGTGACTATCTCGAACCCGAGCCGGAGCAGCCAGCGCAGGCAACTGCGGAGCCGGCGCCGGCACCGGCACCGCAACCTCAGCTGCCCCCTGCGGGGTGGTACCAGGACCCCGAGCGCGCGGACCTGAAGCGTTGGTGGGACGGCACCGCCTGGACCGAGCACCGGACGACCTAGGCTGGTCGGGTGAGCGAAACGCTGCAGGGCACGGTCTCGGCGTTCGACACCGACACCGCCTCCGGACGGGTGCTTCGCGATGACGGCGTCGAGCTGTCTTTCGGCGCCGGGGCGCTCATCGACAGTCGACTGCGGCATCTGCGTCCGGGTCAGCGGGTGCGGTGGGTCCAGGAGGGCGCTGCCGGCGAGGTCGTCGACCTGCAGATCCTCACCCTGCACTGACCGGAACGAGCGGGTGGTCGCCCCTGCGGGACGACCACCCCTCGTGACGTGCTTCGGGTCAGCGCTTGCGCGCGGTGGTCTTCTTCGCCGGCGCCTTCTTCGCGACCGCCTTCTTGGCCGGAGCCTTCTTCGCGACGGTCTTCTTGGCAGGGGCCTTCTTCGCCGGGCTCTTCTTCGCCGGGGCCTTGCTGGCCGGGGTCTTCTTCGCCGGGGTCTTCTTGGCCGGGGCGGTGACGAGGGTGAGCTTCGGCAGCTTCTTGGCGCCAGAGACGACGGCCTTGAGCTCCGCACCCGCGCTGAACTTCGGCACGGCCGTCTTCTTCGCCTTGATCCGCGCACCGGTTGCGGGGTTTCGAACCCACCGCGCGTCCCGGATCCGCTTCTCGAAGGAGCCGAAGCCGGTGATTGCTACCTTCTCGCCCTTGGCGACCTCACGCATGATCGTGTCGATCACCGCTTCGAGAGCTTGCGCACCAGCCTTGCGGTTGCCCTCGTAACGGCTTGCCAAGGTGTCGATCAGCTGACTCTTGTTCACGAGCTTCCCTCCGTGCAGGTCTCGGTCGGACCGATGTCCGACCGCTGTTGGGCACGCTAGGCGACACGACCAGGAGCCACAACAACCCGGCGCGTGTCGCGCCTGTGATTTTGCTCAATCCTCAGCAAGACAAAGGGAAACGGTTCAGACGGTCGTCGGCTTCCAGTGCGGCCGACCCCCTTCATAGGCACCGATCAGATCGTCGTACGAAAGCGTCATGGCGATGTCGTCGAGACCCTCGAGCAAACGCCACCGGGTGTAGTCGTCGACGTCGAACGAGTCGTGGATCGCATCGGGCCCCTCGCCCGCGTGCAGCGTGCGTGTCTCGAGGTCGACGCTCACGGTGGCACCGGGGTGCTCGTCCAGGTGGTCCCACAACCGTTGCACGACCTTGTCATCGACCCGTGCGGCGAGCAGTCCGGCCTTCCCGGAGTTGCCCCGGAAGATGTCCCCGAACCGCGGCGAGATCACCACCCGGAACCCCCACTGCTGGAGGGCCCAGACGGCGTGCTCGCGAGAGGAGCCCGTCCCGAAGTCGGGGCCGGCGACCAACACGGATGCGTGGGAGTACTCGGGCCGGTTGAGGACGAACGACGGGTTCTTGCGCCAGGCCGCGAAGAGGCCGTCCTCGAATCCGGTCCGCGCGACCCGCTTGAGATAGACCGCGGGGATGATCTGGTCGGTGTCCACGTTGCTACGACGCAGCGGCACCGCGACCCCCGTGTGGGTGATGAACGGTTCCATGTCAGGCTCCCTTCGCCTCGTCGACGCCGGCCAACGATGGCAGGTCGGCCGGTGACGACAGGGTGCCGCGGACGGCGGTGGCCGCCGCCACGAGCGGGGACACCAGATGCGTTCGACCGCCCTTCCCCTGGCGGCCCTCGAAGTTCCGGTTCGACGTGGAGGCACTGCGCTCGCCCGGCTCCAGCTGGTCGGGGTTCATGCCGAGGCACATCGAGCACCCCGCCCCTCGCCACTCGCCGCCCGCCTCCTTGAAGACCACGTCGAGCCCTTCGTCCTCCGCCTGCAGCCGCACCCGCGTCGACCCCGGTACGACGAGCAGCCTGGTGTTCGACGCGACCTGACGCCCCTTGATCACGTCCGCAGCGGCGCGGAGGTCCTCGATACGGCCGTTCGTGCATGAGCCGACGAAGACCGTGTCGATGGCGATGTCGCGCATCGGGGTGCCGGCCGCGAGCCCCATGTACTCGAGCGCCTTCTCGGCACCGAGCCGGTCCTGCTCGTCGTCGAGCGAGTCCGGCGACGGCACCGCCCCGCTGAGCGGCACGCCCTGGCCGGGGTTGGTGCCCCACGTGACGAACGGGGCCATCGACGAAGCGTCGAGGACGACCTCGGCGTCGAAGGTCGCATCCGCGTCAGTGACCAGCCCTCCCCAGGACTCGAGCGCCGCGTCCCACTCGTCGCCCTTCGGCGCCCCCTGGCGACCCTCGATGTAGTCGAACGTGGTCCGGTCCGGGGCGATCAGGCCGGCCTTGGCGCCGAACTCGATCGACATGTTGCAGATCGTCATCCGCGCCTCCATCGAGAGCGCCTCGATGGCGGGCCCGCGGTACTCGACGACGTACCCCTGCCCACCGCCGGTGCCGACCTGGGCGATCAGCGACAGCACCAGGTCCTTCGCGGTGACCCCTTCGGGCAACGACCCCCCGACGGTGACCGCCATCGTCTTGGGCCGCGCCTGGGGCAACGTCTGTGTTGCCAGCACGTGCTCGACCTCCGACGTACCGATCCCGAAGGCCAGCGCTCCGAACGCGCCATGGGTGGAGGTGTGCGAGTCGCCGCAGACGATCGTCATCCCCGGCTGGGTCAGCCCGAGCTGCGGTCCGACCACGTGCACGATCCCCTGCTCGACGTCGCCGAGCGGGTGCAGGCGTACGCCGAACTCGGCGGCGTTCTGCCGCAAGGCGTCCACCTGGGCACGCGAAACGGGGTCGGCGATCGGCTTGTCGACGTCGACCGTCGGCACGTTGTGGTCCTCGGTGGCCAGGGTCAGGTCGGGGCGGCGTACCGTGCGGCCGGCCGCCCGAAGTCCGTCGAACGCCTGGGGCGAGGTCACCTCGTGGATGAGGTGCAGGTCGATGTAGAGCAGGTCCGGCTCACCGGGCGCACTCCGCACGACGTGCTCGTCCCACACCTTCTCCGCGAGGGTCCTACCCATTGCGTTCGCCTCCGTGCTCCGAGTCCGCCGTTCGCTCCATCATCGCCTCGCACACCCGTTGCATTCCAGCATGCGAGACGGCATGATCATATTATGGACAACTCTAGCGGAGTCGGCGTACTCGACAAAGCCGCGCTGGTGCTCACCGCGCTGGAGGCCGGGCCCGCCACGCTCGCCGGTCTGGTCGCGAGCACCGGCCTCGCGCGTCCGACCGCGCACCGGCTGGCCGTCGCGCTGGAGCACCATCGGCTGGTCGCCCGCGACCTGCAGGGCCGGTTCGTCCTCGGCCCCCGCCTCGGCGAGCTGGCCGCGGCCGCCGGCGAGGACCGGTTGCTCGCCGCCGCCGGGCCGGTGCTTGCTCGGCTGCGCGACATCACTGGGGAGTCGTCGCAGCTGTGGCGGCGGCAGGGCGACTACCGCATCTGCGTAGCCGCTGCGGAAAGGCCGTCCGGGCTGCGCGACACGATTCCGGTCGGGTCGCAGCTGACCATGCGGGCCGGGTCGGCGGCGCAGATCCTGCTGGCCTGGGAGGACCCGGAGCGCATGCATCGCGGGCTCCAGAACGCCGCGTTCTCGGCCGCCGCGCTCTCGGGGATCCGCCGTCGCGGTTGGGCGCAGTCGGTCGGCGAACGCGAGCAGGGGGTGGCCTCGGTCTCCGCACCGATCCGCTCCCCCTCTGGCAAGATCGTCGCCGCCGTGTCGGTGTCCGGTCCGCTCGAGCGGCTGTCACGTCAGCCGGGTCGCATGCACGCACCCGCCGTACTGGCCGCCGCCGAGCGGCTCTCCGAGTCCCTGCGCCGCTCCGCCGAGAGCTAGAACAGGGCGTCCTGCTCGAGCTCGAGCAGGTACACCT
>JBOHDW010000098.1:0-3497 GCA_050700795.1 Nocardioidaceae bacterium
TCCTCCGGCGAGTGGGCGAGGCTCGGAGGGTCTTGCGTACTCCCCTCCTCTGCGTGGTCCTCCTTACCTTCCTGGGCGAGGTTGCCTATGCCGTGTCTGACTTCCAGGGCTACCCAGACCTCTTCCCCCTGCTCCCGTACGGCGCGCTCGGGTTCGGCGTCACGACGGCCCTGCTTCTGAAGGTGGTCCCGACGACTGTGGAGGCGATGCTGGCCGCGGTTCTCGTCCTCGCGCTGGGCGTTCTCAGCGGGTGGACCGGCCAGCAGGTAGGCACCGACCCGTCGGTGGGCGCGCTCTGGCTGCAACGTGCGGACGCATGTGCGCTGGAGCGGGTCAACGTACCGGGGAGTCCGATCTACTCCCTGGGCACGCCGGTCCCCCTGGTGCTGACGCACCGCGCGAACCCCGATCGGTTCATCCTCCTCGATGGCGGGGTGGCCAGATGGAAGCTCACCCACACCACGGGCGGCCTGACCGGCTGGAAGCGAGAGATCCGGGCCGCCCATCCCTCGACGATTGTCTTCCTGACGTTCCGGGGCGAGCCGGTCAACAAGCTCATCCGCTGGCTCCGGGAAGTCGGCTATCGGCAGCGGTACCTGGGCGAGTGGGTCGTCTGGGTGGGGCCGAGGGCCATCGCCCGTGCCCACCAACAGGGAGTCCGGCTCAGCGAGACGCAGACGCCGGTCGCCACCCGGCTCGACGGCACCCCCGTCCCCGTTCGACACTGCGGCTGAAGCGACTCTGCGATTTATCTTGACATCAAGATAGTTCTTGGGAACACTTATCTTGACGTCAAGATTTAGGGGAGTGCGATGCCGACCCGATGGGACCCCGAGCGCTACCTCCTGTTCGCCGGCGAGCGAGGGCGCCCCTTCGTCGACCTGCTCGACCGGGTCGGCGCCGAGGCACCCGGCCTTGTTGTGGACCTCGGCTGCGGCCCGGGAAACCTGACCGCGCTGGTCGCCGAGCGATGGCCGGACGCGGACGTCCGAGGCGTCGACTCCTCTCCCGAGATGATCGACCGGGCCCGTCAGGTCGACGGCATCGACTTCGAGGTGGCCGATCTGCGCGACTGGGTCGCCGACCGGCCGGTCGACGTACTCATCTCGAACGCGACCCTCCAGTGGGTTCCGAACCACCTCGACCTGCTGCCGCGGCTGGTGAGCCTCGTCGCGCCCGGCGGTTGGTTCGCCTTCCAGGTCCCCGGCAACCACGCCGAGCCCAGCCACGCGCTGATGCGTCGGCTCGCCGCCGACCCTCGGTTCGCGGAGTACGCCGGGTCGGCGCGCGGACCCATCGCCCACGACCCCCAGGTGTACGCCGACCGACTACTCGAGCTCGGGCTGACGGTGGACGCGTGGGAGACCACCTATCTGCACCGGCTGAGCGGGGCGGACCCGGTCTTCACCTGGATCAGCGGCACCGGTGCTCGTCCGACGCTCCAGGCGTTGCCCGGGAGGCTGCGCGAGACGTTCGTCGCGGAGTACAAGGCGCTGCTGCGAGACGCGTACCCGCCCGGCCCGAACGGGACCACGCTCCCGTTCCGCCGGGTGTTCGTGGTCGCCCGGACGCCGGGTGGCGCGGCGTCGGTCGGATGAGGCTCCATCACGTCCAGCTCTCCTGTCCGCCGGGCGGGGAGGCCGCGGCGCGCCGGTTCTACGGCGAGGCGCTCGGCCTCCCCGAGGTGGCCAAGCCGGCCGCGCTCGCGGCGCGGGGAGGCTGCTGGTTCCGCGCCGAGGGTGTGGAGCTCCATGTCGGCGTCGAGGACGGCTTCGTTGCGGCCGCGAAGGCTCATCCCGCCCTGCTGGTCGACGACCTCGATGCGGTTGCCCTTCGAGTGGCCGGCCTCGGCTTCCCTGTGACGTGGGACGACGCGTTCCCGCCGTACCGTCGCTGCTACACCGCCGATGGGAACGGCAACCGGGTCGAGCTGCTGGGGCTGCCGGGTTCGCCTTGAGCTCGGGCCCGATCCCGTGTTCGGCGCCCGATCCGGTGCGGTTTGGTCCCCAACCGCATCGAAACACGAGCCGTGGTTGCGGTTCATGACCATTGGGCGACGTCGTACGCCGGTGGGCGGCTGCCGATGATTGGGGGTTGCTCGGCCTCATCGAATGGTCACGAACTGCATCTCCGGAGCCCCGATCGTTGCGGATAGGGACCAAACCGCAACGAACCGGCGAACCGACGAACCGGCGAACCGGCGAACCGGCGAACCAACGAGCCGGGTCAGCGCTCCGCGCTGAGGTGCGGCTTCTTCTCAAGGCCGGCCAGGCCGTGCCACGCGAGGTTGACCAGGTGCGCGGCGACGACCTCCTTGCTCGGCTTCCGGGCGTCGAGCCACCACTGGCCGGTCGTGCCCACCATGCCGACCAGCATCTGGGCGTACATCGGCGCCGCCTTGGTGTCGAACCCCCGGGTCTTGAACTCGGCGCCGAGCAGGTGCTCGACGCGTGAGGCGATGTCGCTGATGATCGACACGAACGAGCCGGACGCCGAGCCGACCGGGCTGTCTCGCACCAGGATCCGGAACCCGTCCGACGACTGCTCGATGTAGTCCAGGAAGGCGAACGCGGCCTGTTCGAGCAGGACCCGGGGATGCCCCGCGGTGAGCGACTCCTGCATCATCGTGAGCAACCGACGGACCTCGCGGTCGACCACGACGGCGTAGAGCCCCTCCTTGCCGCCGAAGTGCTGGTAGACCACCGGCTTGGAGACCTCGGCACGGGCGGCGATCTCCTCGATGGAGGTCGCGTCGAAGCCGCGCTCGGCGAACAGGTGGCGGGAGACCTCGATGAGCTGCTCGCGGCGTTCGGCAGCCGTCATCCGACCGCGCGAGGGGCGTTTGGACTTGGTGGGCGCGGGCTCCGGAGGCAGGACGACCATGGTGGGCAGGAGGACGGGCTCGCCGGGGTCAGGCGGCGCTCGAAAGCTCCTGGTTCTTCACCAGCTTCGCGTCGATCCGCTCGCGAACCGGCCAGCGAACGTCGTAGATCCACCCGCACTTCTCCAGCAGCCAGATGATCCGGGCCGACGTGTCGACCTGACCGCGCATCACGCCGTGGCGGGCGCAGGTCGGGTCTGCGTGGTGCAGGTTGTGCCAGGACTCGCCCATCGAGGGTACGGCGAGCCACCAGACGTTGCCGGACTTGTCCCGCGACACGAACGGGCGGGAGCCGATGGTGTGACAGATGGAGTTGATCGACCAGGTGACGTGGTGCAGCAGGCTGACCCGGACCAGGGACCCCCAGAAGAACGCGGTGAGCGCGCCCTGCCAGGACATGCTCAGAACGCCACCCAGAAGCGGCGGGAGCAGCAGCGACACCAGGACCCACAGCGGGAACTGCCGGGAGATCCGGACGATGTCCTTGTCCTTCATCAGGTCGGGGGCATACTTGCGCTGCGGCGTCTGCTCGGGGTTGAACAGCCACATCATGTGGGCGTAGAGGAACCCCTTGGTGAGTGCGCCCAGGGTGTTGCCGTAGCGCCACGGCGAGTGC
>JBOHDW010000099.1:0-4107 GCA_050700795.1 Nocardioidaceae bacterium
GCTCGGAGGAGGCCTCCTTCTGACCGCGCTCGATCTCGGAGATGTAGCCCAGGCTGACCCGGGCGGCCGCGGAGAGCTCGCGCAACGTCAGCCCACGGTGCATCCGCCGTGAGCGGAGCACCTCACCGAGCAGGCGACGGAAGACGACCATGCTCTCTGCTCCTCTCGCTGCGCCGAGTGGCTGACCTGACCGGGCATC
This sequence comes from Nocardioidaceae bacterium, assembly GCA_050700795.1. Classification (GTDB taxonomy): domain Bacteria; phylum Actinomycetota; class Actinomycetes; order Propionibacteriales; family Nocardioidaceae; genus JBOHDW01. Next base: position 200 of record JBOHDW010000099.1, read on the forward strand.
TGACGCTCCAACGCTAGCGAAGCCGCCAAACTTCCCGGACCGCCAGCCTAGCCGGTGGCCTCGACGAAACCGCGAAGGAGGTCGGCGGCCCTGTGCACGGCTGCCTCCCGGATCTCCGCCCGTCCCCCGGGAAAGCGGTGCCGGCTCGACCGCGCGCCATCCGGGCCGGCCAGCCCGATGCAGACGAACCCCACCGGCCTGCCCTCCTGCGTGTCGGGGCCGGCCACCCCCGTCGTACTGACGGCGTACGTCGACCCCATCAACACTCGTACGCCGACCGCCATCTCCTGCGCGCACTCCTCCGAGACCACTCCGTACGCCGCCACGGTGGCCGCGCTCACCCCCAGCACGTCGACCTTCACCTCGGTCGCATAGCTGACCACTCCGCCGCGGAAGGTGGCCGATGCCCCTGGGGTGGCGGTGAACAGCTCGGCGAGCGCGCCCCCGGTCAGCGACTCGGCGCAGGCCACGGTCGCGCCGCGCGCGAGCAGCGCCTCGTGCACCCTGCGCCCCCGCTCGGCATCCACCCGACGAAGGTAGCGTGGCAGGCATGGCGCTGCGCATCGAGGACTACGCGATCATCGGCGACTCGGAGACGGCGGCCCTTGTGGGGACCGACGGCTCCATCGACTGGATGTGCCTGCCCCGCTTCGACTCGCCCGCCTGCTTCGCCGCCCTGCTGGGCACCCCGCACAACGGCCGGTGGCTGATCGGCCCGACCGGGAAGGCCACCTCGACCCGCCGCTACCTCGGTCACAGCGAGGTGCTCGAGACCACGCACGTGACCTCGTCCGGCACGGTGAAGGTGATCGACCTGATGCCACTGGCCGACCATCGCGCCGACGTGATCCGCCGGATCGTCGGTGTCGAGGGGACCGTCCGGATGCGGCACGAGTGGGCGGTGCGCTTCTCCTACGGCAAGATCCGCCCCTGGGTCAGCCGCCAGCAAGCCCACGGCATGGAGGTGATCGTCGCGGTCGCGGGGCCGGACAAGCTCGTCCTGCGCGGGAGCCGGCTGCCCAAGGCGTCCGACGGCAAGCACGTCGACGAGTTCGACGTCACCGCCGGGGAGGAGCTCTCGTTCTCGGCCACCTGGGTCAAGTCCCACCACGACGTGCCGCCACTGCTCGACTTCGACGAGCGGATCGCGGAGACGCTCACGCTGTCCGAGTCGTGGGCGCGCCGCTGCCGCTACGATGGCGAGCACCGCGACCAGGTGGTCCGCTCGCTGGTCACCCTGCGCGGGATGACCCACGCGGAGACCGGCGGGATCGTCGCGGCGCCCACCACCTCGCTTCCCGAGGACTTCGGGGGCGAACGCAACTGGGACTACCGGTTCTGCTGGCTGCGAGACGCCTCCCTCACCGTCGCCTCGCTCATCGAGTGCGGGTACGTCGACGAGGCCACGCTGTGGCGCGACTGGCTGCTGCGGGCCATCGCCGGCGACCCGAAGGACGTGCAGATCATGTACGCCGTCGACGGCGCGCGCCAGCTCCCCGAACGGACCCTGGCGCACCTGCCCGGCTATGAGAGGTCGGCACCGGTGCGGGTCGGCAACGGCGCGGTCAACCAGCGCCAGACCGACGTACTCGGAGAGGTGCTGGCGGCGCTGCACCTGGCCCGGAGCGCCGGCGTCAAGGAGACCCGCGACTCATGGTCCCTGCAACGCACCATGGTCAACGACCTGGCGCAGACGTGGCAGCAGGCCGACAACGGCATCTGGGAGATCCGCGGGCCACTGCGCCACTTCACCCATTCCAGGGTGATGGTCTGGGTCGCCTTCGACCGGGCCGTCCGCGCGGTCGATGAGCAGGGCCTGGACGGACCGGTGGAGAAGTGGCGCGCCCTGCGCGACGAGGTTCGCGAGGAGGTGGTCGCCCACGGGTACGACGCCGCCCGCAACACCTTCACCCAGCACTACGACACCACCGAGGTCGACGCGTCGCTGCTGTTGCTTCCGAAGAGCGGGTTCGTGGCCGGCGACGACCCCCGGATGCTGGGCACCATCGACGCGATCGAGCATGACCTGCTGCGAGACGGCCTGCTGCTGCGCTACCGCACCGGCTCCGGGGTCGACGGGCTGACCGGCGACGAGCACCCGTTCCTGGCCTGCTCGTTCTGGCTCGTCGAGGCCTACGCCCTGGCCGGGCGCTCGCAAGACGCGCGGGAGCTGATGGACCGGCTCCTGCAGCTCCCGAACGACGTCGGGCTGCTGTCCGAGGAGTACGACCCCGCCGCCCGCCGGTTCGTCGGCAACTTCCCGCAGGCGTTCAGCCACCTTGCCCTGGTGCGTGCGGCGACGACGCTGGCCGCTCAGGGGCACGACGCGCCGCGATCGCCTTGACCAGGTAGTCGACGCCGGTCACCACGGTCACCACCACCGCCACCGCGAGCAGCAGCGCCCCGACCCACCACACGACGTTCCCGGCGGTGTTCCAGCCCCCGGACAGCTGCTTGAGCGGCAGCACCAGCAACCCGAGGGCGAACGTCTGCAGGACCGTCTTGAGCTTGCCGCCGCGGTTGGCCGCGACCACCACCCCGTCGCCGACGAGCCAGAGCCGGAGCAGGGTGATCCCCCACTCGCGGATGAGCACCACGATCGTCACCCACCACCAGATCTCGCCGATCACCGAGAGGCCGACGAACGCCATGCCGGTGAGTGCCTTGTCCGCGATCGGGTCGGCGATCTTGCCGAAGTTCGTGATCAGGTCGCGCTTGCGGGCGATGTCCCCGTCGACCTTGTCGGTGACCATGGCCGCGGCGAAGACCAGGTACGCCACGATCCGCCAGCCGATCGACTGCCCGCCGTGGGTCAGCAGCGCGATGCCGAAGAACGGCACCATCACGATGCGCAGCGTGGTGAGCGCGTTCGGCAGGTTCCAGTTGCCCGGCCGCCCCGTCTGGCTCATGCCCTCGATCCTGCCCCATCGGCGATCAGGTCGACCCCGTCCGAACCCGTCACGGTGGCCCGGACCAGGTCGCCGACCCTGGGGTCGGGCAGCCCCCGGACCGTCGTACAGCCGTCGACCTCGGGGCCCTGGTGCTCGGCGCGACCCTCCGCCACCCCCGCCTCGACCGACTCGATGAGCACGTCGACGGCCTCACCCACCCGGTCCTCGGCTCGTTGGGCCGTGAGCTCCTCCACGAGCCGGGTCACCTGGTCGACCCGCGCCGCGATCTCGTCGGCGTCGAGCTTCCCGTCGTACGACGCGGCCTCGGTGCCGTCCTCGTCGGAGTCGCCGAACACCCCGACGACGTCGAGCCGGGCCGCCTCCAGGAAGCCGCAGAGGGTGGCCAGCTCCGGCTCCGTCTCGCCGGGGAACCCCACGATCACGTTGGAGCGCACCCCGGCCAGGGGGGCCTCCGCACGCACGGAGTGCAGCAGACCCAGGAACGCATCGGCATCACCGAACCGGCGCATCCGCCGCAGCACCGACGCGGATGCGTGCTGGAACGACAGGTCGAAGTACGCCGCGACACCGGGGGTCCGCGCGATGGCCCGCACCAGCCCGGGGCGCGTCTCGGCCGGCTGGAGGTAGGACACCCGGACCCGGTCCACCCCCTCGACGGCGGCGAGCTCGGGCAGCATGGTCTCGAGCAGCCGGACGTCGCCGAGGTCCTTGCCGTAGGAGGTGGTGTTCTCGCTGACCAGGAAGAGCTCCCGGGCCCCTTCACCGGCGAGCCAGCGGGCCTCCTCGAGTAGGTCGCCCGGCCGCCGCGAGACGAACGAGCCTCGGAACGACGGGATCGCGCAGAACGTGCAGCGCCGGTCACAGCCGCTGGCCAGCTTCAGCGGCGCCATCGGGCCGCCTCCGAGGCGATGACGCACCGCCCCGCGATCCACCGGGGCGATGGGCAGCAGCCGCCGCCGGTCCGAGGGCGTGCGCGGGTGCTGCTGCTCCCCCGCC
>JBOHDW010000100.1:0-2242 GCA_050700795.1 Nocardioidaceae bacterium
GCCTCGAGGAGGAGGTCTCGATCTCGATCGACAAGGGCATCCCCGTGGCCGGGGGGATGGCCGGTGGCAGCGCGGACGCGGCCGCCACCCTGCTCGCGTGCGACGTGCTGTGGGAGACCGCAACCCCGCGCGATGACCTGCTGCGGCTGGCCGGAGAGCTCGGCAGCGACGTCCCGTTCGCGATCGTGGGGGGGACGGCTCTCGGCTCCGGTCATGGCGAGCTGGTCACCCCCGTGATGGCCCGCGGCGAGTTCTGGTGGGTGGTGCTGGAGTCGGAGCTCGGTCTGTCGACCGCGGAGGTGTACGCCGCGTTCGACGCCGCTCACACCGATCGGCCGGTGCCCGACCCCGAGATTCCCAACGAGCTGCTCAGTGCCCTGACCCGTCACGATCTCGAGGCGCTCGGCCAGTCCCTGACGAACGACCTGCAACCCCTGGCGCTCCGGTTGCGCCCCGAGCTCGCCACCGCCCTCACCCTGGGACGCGAGGAGTCGGCGCTCGGCGTGCTGGTCTCGGGCAGCGGGCCCACCTGTCTCTTCCTGTGCGAGAACCGGGCTCATGCCGAACAGGTCGGCGAGTCGCTGCGTCACCACGAGCTCGGCCCGGTCTCGGTGGCGCCCGGGCCGGTTCCCGGTGCCCGGGTCGTCGCGATGAGGCACTGATCGCGTGGCGAACCTGGTCAACCTCGAGCGGGTCTCGAAGGCGTACGGCGTGCGGTCGCTGCTCACCGGTGTCTCGCTCGGGGTCGGCGCCGGCGAGCGGATCGGGGTGGTCGGCCGCAACGGCGACGGGAAGACGACGTTGCTGCGGGTGCTGTGCGGGCTCGAGCCGGTCGACGAGGGGCGGGTCTCCCGAGCCCGCGGCTTGCGGCTGGGCTACCTCACCCAGCACGACGACCTGCCCGCCGGTACGACGGTCCGATCGGCCGTCCTGGGTGATCGAGCGGACCACGAGTGGGCGGCCGACCCGACCACCCGCGAGCTGGTGACCGTCCTGCTCGCGGGGGTCGCCCTCGACCGTGGGGTCGAGGGGCTCTCGGGTGGCGAGCGCCGTCGCTGCTCGTTGGCCAGGTTGCTGCTCGACGAGGTCGACCTGCTCGCCCTGGACGAGCCGACCAACCATCTCGACGTGGAGGCGGTGGCCTGGCTCGCCGGGCACCTCGCACGTCGTACCTCTGCGCTGGTGGTGGTGACCCACGACCGCTGGTTCCTTGACGAGGTGTGCGAGGCGACGTGGGAGGTGCACGACGCGACGGTCGACTCCTACGAGGGCGGGTACGCCGCGTTCGTGCTGGCCAAGGCCGAACGGCAGCGGCAGGCCGCAGCCAGCGAGTCGCGCAGGCAGAACCTGGTCCGCAAGGAGCTGGCCTGGCTGCGCCGCGGTCCGCCGGCACGGACCTCGAAGCCGAAGTTCCGCATCGACGCCGCGAACGCGTTGATCGCCGACGAACCACTGGCGCGGGACCGGCTCGCGCTGGCCCGGTTCGCGACCCAACGGCTCGGCAAGGACGTCCTCGACGTGGAGGACGTGGCCCTGGTCCGCGGCGACAACGCCGTGCTGACCCACGCGACCTGGCGGCTCGGACCGGGGGACCGGGTCGGCCTGATCGGGGTGAACGGGGCCGGGAAGACGTCGGTGCTGAACCTGCTCGCCGGGGTGCTGCGGCCGACTCGGGGCCGGGTGCGCCGCGGTCGAACCGTCGCGATCGGCTATCTCACCCAGGCCCTCAACGACCCCTCGGCCGGGTCGGGCCAGACGGTCGACCCCGCGGGTCGGGTGCTCGCCACCGTCGAGGGGGTCGCTCGCCGCACCCGCGTCGAGGGCGGTGAGATCACCGCCACCGCGCTGCTTGAGCGGTTCGGCTTCACCGGCGACCGGCTCACCGCCAGGATCGGTGACCTGTCCGGCGGCGAGCGACGCAGGTTCCAGCTGCTGCAAGTGCTGCTGGGCGAGCCCAACGTGTTGCTCCTCGACGAGCCGACCAACGATCTGGATATCGAGACCCTTACCGTGCTCGAGGACTTCCTGGACCGATGGCCGGGGACCCTCGTGGTGGTGTCGCACGACCGGTACTTCCTGGAGCGGGTGTGTGACTCCGTGTGGGCGCTGCTCGGTGACGGCCGAGTGTCGATGCTCCCGCGGGGGGTCGAGGAGTACCTGACCCGCCGCCGCCACGCCCCCCACCCCGATTCGTCTGCGCAAGCCCCGCTCAAAACAGACGAAACAACGCAGACGAATCGGG